>NZ_JBDNWF010000022.1:0-40289 GCF_047721125.1 Acetobacter papayae
GCCCACCCACCCCGGCGTGGATGCGGCTCAGGTCACTGCCCCCCTGCCCGATACGGCTATCCGTTCCAGAACGGATTCCTACTTCAACCGCACGCAACGGATTGTCAGCGCTTTTGGCGACTGCATCGTAACTTACGCATTTTTTATCCGCACACCTGTCATTTCGGCCCCGGCTCTCATGCTGCGCTGGCTTGAAAATGTCATGGCCGAGCGTAACAGCCCCTGCACGATTGAAATCGTCCACCCAGAGGGAGAGTGGGTGGGTGCGGGTGAGCCGCTTGTTTACGTTACCGGCTCCTTTGCCCATCTGGCCGATCTAGAAACGCTTTTGCTGCAAAAGCTCGGTAGCCCCTGCGTTGCCGCATTGCGGGCGTATCAGATCGCGCTCTCCCTGCCGCGCACGCAGTTTCTGGCCATGGATGCCCGGCACTGCGCAGGGTTTGAAATGCAGGAACTCATGGCCTATGCGGCATCGGTCGGTGGGCGGGCAGCTCGCAGAGATGGCGCCATTGGGTTTGTCGGTACGGCAAACGATGCCGTAGCCGCGTTTTTTGACACACCCCACGGGCTTGGCACCATGCCCCATGCCCTGATTGGCTATGCGGGATCGACCGTGCGGGCTGCGGAGATGTTCCACGAGACCTTTCCTGAAACGGATCTTGTGGTGCTGGTGGATTATTTTGGTCAGGAAATTACCGATGCGCTGGCGGTCTGCCGCCGCTTTCCCGAACTGGCTGCCGAAGGCCGCATGGCCGTGCGTCTGGACACCCATGGCGGGCGGTTTATGGAAGGCTTGAACCCACAGGAATCCTACGCCGTTCTCAACCGGCACGCTCCGCAGGCCCTGCGCCGCTACCGCTCGGACAAGGAACTGCGCTACCTGATTGGCACCGGGGTTTCGGCCGCGGCTGTCTGGTTCATGCGCGATGCACTGGACGAGGCGGGTTTTCCCCGTGTGAAAATTATCGGCTCATCGGGTTTTGGGGTAACAAAATGCGCCTGCATGGCCGATGCCCGAGCCCCCCTCGACGTTGTAGGCACCGGTTCCTATATTCCCGAACGGTGGAACGAAACCTACGCAACGGCAGATATCATCGCCTATAACGGGCAGGAGCGTGTCAAAACGGGGCGGGAGTTCCTTCTGCCTTCCATACGCGCGGCCCAGCGTATCCGCACGTCCACCGACAGAACCGCCCAACCCTGACAGGAACACTATGACCGATACGACCGAAACTCCACAGCCCGCCGCCTCGCAGGAATGGAAAGTCCGCATCATGGACCTGTCCGGCGCGAGCGAGGACAACATCGTGGAGGAAGTCGGCGTTTTCCACGATCTGGCGCATGCCAATGCCTTTGCCCGCGCCTATGTGCGCGACAGCATCGAGCGCTGCCGGGTGCCGGGCGCTGGCGCGCGCGAAGTGCTGGAAGCGTGGCTGAGCTTTGGTGAAGACGCGGAAGTAATCGACGCGGGTGAAGATGGCTGGCGCTCGGCCAACGAACTGGACGACTTTACCGCCACCCCCGCCACCCCCATGGAACGCGACTGGCGCGCAATCGACCCCCGCCGCCTTGTAGTGGATGACGATGTGCTGTCCCTGCTCGGCACGGATGACGACGATGACACCCTGCCTGATGATGACGACGACGCCGACCTGCCCCTGACACCAGACTGGTACTAACACCGGATCGTTCCTGACACGCAGGAGCAGGAGCCGGGGCAGAACCAGCCCCGGCAGACCGGGTGCGCATACGCGCAGCAGACATAGGATAAGCGACTGGGCAAAGCGCTGTTGGCGCTGGTATTGGGGCGATTTTCGAGGCATAAGCCTGTGTCATGAAACTTCGCTTCGCGCCCAGCCCGACCGGCCTTCTGCATGTTGGCAACGCCCGTCTTGCCCTTGCCAACGCCCTGTACGCCCGCCGCCATGGCGGCCAGTTCCAACTGCGGATTGACGATACCGATACCGCCCGCTCACGCGAGGAACTGGCCGATGCCCTGCGGCAGGACCTGCAATGGCTCGGCATTAACTGGACGGAAACCTTCCGCCAGACAGACCGGCTGGATCGGTACGAACGCGCCATAGAAGCGCTCAAGGCATCGGGGCGTCTGTATCCGTGCTTTGAAAGCGAGCAGGAACTGGCCACCAAGCGCGAACACCAGATCCGCCAGCGCCGCGCGCCGATCTATGACCGCGCAATGCTCAAAATGACACCGGGCCAACTCGCTCAGGCTCTGGCCAATGGCAAAACGCCTTACTGGCGCTTCAAGCTGTCGGATAACACCATTATCCGCTGGCGCGATCTGGTCATGGGGGACTGTCAGGTCAAACTGCCCTCCATTTCCGACCCGGTTCTTGTCCGTGCCGATGGCACGGTGCTGTATACCCTCGCCTCGGTGGTGGATGACCTTGAAACCGGTGTGACGCATATCATCCGTGGTGAAGATCACGTCACCAATACCGGTGTGCAGATCGACATCGCACAGGCGCTGGGTGCGCGGCCGGATCATTTCCGCTTTGCCCATCTGCCGCTGCTGCTAGATGAAAACGGCGGCAAGCTGTCCAAGCGTTTTGATGCATGCTCGCTGCGCACCCTGCGTCAGGACGGCGTAGAGGCCGAGGCGCTGGTGGCGTATCTGGCCCGCCTTGGCTCGTCGGAAGACCCCGTGCTGCTGCCGTTTGACGAACAGGCGGCGGTCTATGACCTTTCACGCATTTCGCGCTCGGCGGCACGGTTCGACACCCGCCAGCTTCTGGCCCTGAACCATAAGCTGCTGGCCACCCTGCCTTTCAGCACCGTGGCAGACCGCCTACCGCAGGGATCGACCGAAGCGTTCTGGCACGCCATCCGTGGCAATATCGAACTCCTGTCCGAAGCGCGGCTGTGGTTTCAGGTTGTCATGGAAGACATCATTCCCCCCGTGCAGGACGGTGAGGATGCCTTTCTGAACGAGGCCGCATCCCTGCTTCCGCCCGAACCGTGGGATGAAACAACATGGAAAAGCTGGACAACCGCCCTGCGTGAAAGCACGGGCCGTTCAGGCAAGGCCCTGTTTCACCCGCTGCGTCTGGCCCTGACCGGCGAAGAACAGGGGCCTGAACTGCGCGACCTGCTCCCTCTGATGGGGCGCGCACGCGTGCTCTCCCGCCTTAAACCCGGCGCCTGACAGCGCCGGTTCGTTCCATCCCTCACCAGCGGGAGCAGTCGCCCCATCAGACCGGAAAGGCCTCGTCATGCCCTCAAGCGTCACCCCCTTGCAGACCTCCCTGTCAGCCATAAAGCTGCCCGTAATCGGTGCCAGTGACGCGCTGATTATCGTGGATGTGCAGAACGATTTCCTGCCCGGTGGCGCTCTGGCCGTACCGGACGGGGATGCCATTCTGCCGGTTGTGAACGCACTGGCGCAGGAGCCTTTTGGCATGGTGGTTGCCAGTCTGGACTGGCACCCGGAGCAGCATTCCTCCTTCACCCCGGACGGCCCATGGCCTGCGCACTGCGTGGCACAAACACCGGGTGCCGCTGTTTCCGAAGCACTGGAACTGCCACAGGGCACCCTCTTTGTCCTTAAGGGACAGGATGCCGCTCAAGATGCCTATTCCGCCTTTGAAGGCCAGACCACCGAAGGGGCGCGGCTGGCTGAAACGCTGCGTCAGCACGGGATCGAGCGGGTTTTTGTCTGCGGTCTCGCGCTTGAATACTGTGTTCGCAACACCGCTCAGGACGCTGTGGCGGAAGAGTTCAACACCTTTTTGCTGACTGACGCCACACGCGGGCTGGAAGCCTCCCCCGCCCCGACCCTGCGTGCCCTGAACGATGCGGGCGTGACACTCTGCCATAGCTGAGTGCATGCAAGGCTGGGGCTCTATCCAGCCTTGCTGTATCAGACCTTCGGAGTAGTGTTCACCGCATCGCGGCGGGCTGGTTTCCAGCGGTTGAGCAGCAGTGAGTTGCTCACCACCGAAACCGAACTCATGGCCATGGCCGCCCCGGCCAGAACCGGGTTCAGCGCGCCCAGTGCGGCCAGCGGCAGGCCCAGAAGGTTATAGATAAACGCGAAAAACAGGTTCTGGCGGATTTTCCCTACCGTTGCATGCGAGAGGGTTATGGCATCCACCACGGCCATAAGGTCGCTGCGCACCAGCACCACATCCGCCGTTTCCAGTGCTACATCCGCCCCAGCGCCAATGGCGAAGCTGACATCGGCCGAGGCCAGTGCCGGAGCATCGTTTATCCCGTCGCCCACCATACCCACACAGAGGCTTGCACCTTTTAGCCGGGCGATTTCCGCCGCCTTGCCATCGGGCAGAACTCCTGCCACTACCTCGTCAATCCCGACCTGATGGGCTACGGCCTGTGCAGCTCGCTCGTTATCACCAGTGAGCATGACAACACGCAAGCCGCGCGCACGTAGAGCGGTTATGGCGGCACGGGCTTCGGGCCGGATTTCATCCGCAAGGGCGAGATAACCGAGCACCGCCTGCTCTCGCGCCACCCCGATAACCGTGCGCCCCTCCGCCTGCCATGCCTGCACCAGTGCGGTATCCACCACGCAGCCATTCTGGCTCAGAAAATCGGGCGAGCCCAAGCGCACCACCTGCCCGCCCACACGCGCGCTTACCCCCTGCCCCGGTACGGCCTTGAAATCTTCCACCGCCACGGGGGCAATGCCTGCGGCACGAGCATGTTCCATAACAGCGCGAGCCAGCGGGTGCTCTGAATTCTGTTCCAGCGCGCAGGCCAGACGCAGAAAATCATCGGACTGGATGCCTTCCGCCGTCTGGCTGGCCACAACGCCGGGCTGGCCGCGGGTGAGCGTGCCGGTCTTGTCCGTAACAAGCAGGTTCAGCCTGCGGGCCTGTTCCAGTGCATCGGCGTTGCGGAACAGAATACCGGCCCGCGCACCCAGCCCCGTACCCACCATAATGGCCGTTGGCGTGGCCAGCCCCAGCGCACAGGGGCAGGCAATCACCAGAACCGACACGCCGTGAACAAGACTTACAGTAGCGGAGCCCGTAACCAGCCATGTTCCGGCAAAGGTCAGCACCGCAAGGGCCAGCACCGCAGGTACAAAAACCGCAGATACTTTATCCGCCAGCCGCTGCACGCTGGCCTTACTACCCTGCGCCTGCTGCACCATCTGCACAATACTGGCCAGAACGGTCTGCGCGCCCACCTTGGTCGCCCGTACGCGCAGGGCACCTGTCTGGTTGAGGGTTCCGGCAAAAACCTCCGCTCCCGCTGTCTTGGCCACCAGATTGCTCTCCCCGGTGAGCATGGCCTCGTTCACTTCAGAGACCCCTTCCAGCACGGCACCATCCACCGGCATGCTCTCTCCGGGGCGGACAACAAACACATCGCCTATGGCAAGCTGGTCAACACTCTCATCCACCACACCGCCGGGGCGCTCGACATGCGCCATACGGGGCTGAAGCCGCAGCAGGCTGGCCATGCCTGCACCAGCACTGGCCTTGGCCCGGGCTTCAAGCAGGCGACCCAGCAGAACGAGCGTTACCACCAGCGCGCTGGCCTCGAAGTAAACAGGCTGATCGAGTTTCATGAGCGTAACCGCGGCACTGAAAACCCAGGCCACCCCCGTACCCATGACCACCAGCACATCCATATTGGCGGAGCCACCGCGCACGGCATGCCATGCTGCGCGAAACAGGCCACGCCCACACCCGAACAGCACCACACCCGCCAGCACGAGTTGCAGCATGCGGGGCATGTCCATCATGGGCAGACCCGCCATCATGATAACCATCTGCCCCACAAAAGGCAGGCTGAGTATTGTGGCGAGCGCAAACTCCCACAGCGCCCGCTGCCACACACGCTGCTGCGCACGGGCATCGTCCTGAGCGTTCTGCTCCTCATAAACGCGGGCGCCGTATCCGGCTTTTTCCACGGCGGCAATCAGGGCTGGCACCTCCACCACCCCCGGCACGAATGTCACATGCGCCCGCTCCGTCGCCAGATTGACGCTCGCCTGCACGGAAGGCAGGGCGTTCAGCACTTTTTCCACCCGCCCCACGCATGAGGCGCAGGACAGGCCACTCAGGCTCAGGTCAAGATTGCGGGTGGTAGGGGCAAAGCCCGCCTGCCGGACTGCCGCCAGCACATCCACCATACCCGCATGCCCTTCAGACAGGGAAACCTGCGCGCGCGTCGTGGCGAAATTGACCGAGGCCTGCACGCCATCGAGCCGGTCGAGCACTTTTTCAAGCCGGGCCGCGCAACTGGCGCAGGACATTCCCTCCACCGGAAAGCTGATGGTCTGCTCCATGATCGCACGCGCTCCTTCTGCCGCCAGCGCCGTGGGTAATGGCGCGCTTTCATTTGCTATATATGCCCCCATGGGGTATATTCAAGCTATGTCCCGCCTTGTGATGAGCCTTGTCGTGAGCGTTCTGGGCCTGCTGTTTACAGCGGTTGTCCCGGCTTTTGCTCATGCAGCCCCCATGCAGGCTGAGCACGCCATGGCCATGCACGCAGCGCTGCCTGCCCTGCCGTGCCATGGCAACACTCTACAGGAAACAACCGGCCATGAGCGGTCCATGTATGTGTCCCAACAGGCCAGCACCACGCCGGGTATCCACACACTGAGCCAGACAGGCGGGGTCGATACCTGCCTGCATGCAGCCCACACCCCGCATGAACACGCCATGCCCTGCTGCACAGCCTCGGGGCAAAGCCCGGTTGCAACGGCAGGAACCTACCAGCTTGCAGTTCTGCGCCCTCTGCCCACGGCCAGAGTGCGGTTGCCCCATGCCCACGCTCTCCCCGCCGGGCAGGGCATAACACCGCTACTCCCCCCTCCCAGACCCTCCATCGCCTGAACAGAAACCCGAAGCGGTATGACCGATACCGCGCTCGGGGTCTTTTTCCGGTTCGCGCTGTGCCTTGCGGCATGGCGGCCCTGATGGATGGATATGATGCCTTCTCCCTTTCCTACCCTTGCGGGTAGACTTTCGCGCCGCCGGTTCATAACCGGTGCTGGAGCGCTGGCGGGGCTGAGTGCGCTGCATGCACCGGCCCGTACCGCCAGCGCCATGGATGCACCCGCACTCCCCCCCCTGCCTGCCGGGCATATTCCGCAGCAGTCCGCCAGCACGTTCCTGCTGAACATTGGCCATACCCCTGTGCATGTGCTGAGCAAGCCGCAGATGGCCCCCACGGTCAATGGCAGCATGCCCGCCCCCACCCTGCGCTGGCGCGAGGGGGACGAGGTGAGCCTGCATGTTCACAACACGATGGATGAGGAAACCTCCATCCACTGGCACGGGCTACGCTGCCCCGCCAACATGGACGGCGTACCGGGGCTGAGCTTTGGCGGGATCGCACCGGGGCAGACTTTTACCTATCGTTTCATGCTCAAGCAGAGCGGCACCTACTGGTACCACAGCCACTCCAACATGCAGGAAGCCAAGGGGCTATACGGCGCGATTGTTATCGACCCCAAGGACGGGGAAACCCGCCATTACGACCGCGATTACGTAATTGTCCTGTCAGACTGGTCGGATGTCGAACCGTCAGACATTATCAAAAACCTCAAATTCCAGAGCGACTACTACACGTTTCGTCAGCGCACGGCGGCATCTTTCTTTCCCGATGCACGGCGCGATGGTGTGCTGCCTGTACTGAAAAACCGCCTGCAATGGGCAGGCATGAATATGTCGGCCACCGACATTTCAGATGTCAGCGGTATTATCTACACCTATCTGATGAACGGGCAGACCCCGCACGCCAACTGGACCGGGCTGTTTGCTCCGGGTGAGCGGATCAGGCTGCGGTTTATCAACGCGTCCGCCATGACGTTTTACGATATCCGTATTCCCGGACTGCCCATGACCATCATCCAGTCCGATGGCAATGACGTTGAGCCCGTGCAGGTCGATGAATTCCGTATCGGGGTTGCGGAAACCTATGACTGTATCGTGGTGCCTCAGACCACGCAGGCCTACACGATTTTTGCCCAGAGCGAAGACCGCACAGGCTATGCGCGCGGCACACTGGCCCCCCGCGCGGGTATGAGTGCCGCCATTCCGCCCATGGATCCACGCCCGGTGCGCACCATGCTGGATATGGGCATGGGCTCAGACATGAAAATGGGCGGTATGGACATGAAAGCCATGGCCCATCAGCCAAAAGCCGACACCCCTCCACTCAATGTGGAAAACCAGAACGTGGCCGCCATGCCCGTCAACCGTCTGGCAGACCCCGGAGACGGCCTGCGCAATAACGGCCGCCGGGTTCTGAGCTATGCAGACCTGCGCGCAACCCGCCCCGCCAGTGACCCCCGCCCGCCCTCGCGCGAGATCACCCTGCACCTGACTGGCAACATGGAGCGCTATATCTGGGGGTTTGACGGGCGCAAGTTTTCCGAAGCCGAACCCATTCCCCTGCGGCTGGGCGAACGCGTACGCTTTGTGCTGATTAACGACACCATGATGGAACACCCCATTCACCTCCACGGCCTGTGGAGCGAACTGGAGAACGGTCAGGGCGCCTATAACCCAGTCAAACACACCATTATCGTGCAGCCGGGTAGCCGCCTGAGTTATCTTGTTTCGGCCGATACACCGGGATTATGGGCCTATCACTGCCACCTGCTCTATCACATGGACCTTGGCATGTTCCGCACGGTGGTGGTGTCATGAAAAACCTGCCTGCCTGCACCCACACAACCCGGCTTCTGGCGGGGCTTCTGGCCATTCTGCCCATAGCCCTGTCCGGCCCGCACACATGGGCCGCCACCGCCGAACCGCCGAACCATGCGCACGCCATGCCGAAAAAGCCCATGTCAGGACACGCCATGTCCGACATGGACGATATGGATGACATGGAAGGAATGGACGGCATGGAGGATATGGATAAGCCAGCCGCCCCCACCAAAGCCGCACAGCCCCATAAACCGGACAGCCCGCGCGCAACGCTGCCTGCCCCAACAGCAAAAACCATGGCACCTATGGACGCCATGCCGGGCATGGCCATGCCCCCCTCTGCGCCGGTTGCCGCAGGCAAGACACATGTCAGCCTGCCCCCTCTCAGCCCCAGCACGCGCTGGCCCGCAACGCCGCCCCCGGTGCCAAAGGTACGCTACATCCACAACATGCCACCGGTGATGGACCACAACACCTATTTCCATATTCTCATGGAACAGCTTGAAGGGCGCTATGCGGCGGGTGACAGCCTGTTCCGCTATTCCGGTCAGGCGTGGTTCGGCACCGACCATGACAAGCTGTGGATCAAATCGGAAGGCACGGTAGATGGCCACCGCACCATGAGCGATGGTGACCATGAACTGCTCTACGACCACGCTATTTCCACCTATTTCGACCTACAAGCTGGCACCCGGCTGGATATTGATAGCGGGCCGGTGCGCGCATGGGGCGCGGTCGGTGTACAGGGGCTGGCGCTGTATTTCTTTGATGTATCCGCCACAGCCTATTTCAATGCCGATGGCGTGGCGGGCAAGCTGGAAGGTTCTTACGACCTGCTGATTACCAACCGGCTTATTCTGCAACCGCAGGCGGAACTGAACTTCTATTCCCGCACGGACCCGGCCCGTGGGGATAGTCAGGGCTTTTCCTCCATCGATACGGGTTTGCGCCTGCGCTACGAGTTCAAACGCAAACTGGCCCCCTATATTGCCGTAACCTATGCGGGCAATTACGGGGCCGCCGCGCGCTCACCTTCGGCTACACGCACCACCCCGGCCAATGGGCCGGAAGATGTGCGGTTCACCTTCGGGCTGCGCACATGGTACTAGCCTTGGAGGCTGCTATTTTATCGAACTTTACGGTTTTCAGCGAAACGATACCCCATAATGGGTATCGTCTCTGCTAAAGGCCCGATCATAATCAAGCCTAGCCAATAAACAGGCCCCGGTGACCGTAAGCCTGCGCAAAGCGGACACCGGAACCTGCAGGCAGCCCTCACGCACAATGCGGGGGCGGCCCCTATGCTTCAGGCCGTTTTGGCAGCAGCCGCAGCGCGTGCGGCATTCTTTTCTTCCTCGGTCCAGACCTTGCGCTCGCGCTTTACCTGCGGCTTGACCTGCTTGACCGGCCCACCACCCAGCACGGGCGGGCGCATGGTCGAATGCTGCGCATCATCCGAATGCCACGGGTGATCAGCCTGCACGCTCAGGGTGCGGCCAATTTCACGTTCCACATCATGCAGCCATGCGCGCTGTTCGGCATCACACAGGGTTACGGCAAAGCCGCTGCGGCCCGCACGGCCAGTACGGCCAATACGGTGCACATAGCTTTCCGGCAGGCTCGGCAGATCGTGGTTAAAAACATGCGTGACCGTATCAACATCAATCCCGCGTGCCGCAATATCCGTGGCCACCAGAACCTGTGCTGCACCAGAGCGGAAGGCATCGAGCGCACGCTCGCGCTGCCCCTGCGACTTGTTGCCATGCAGGGCCTCGGCCGTAATGCCTGCCTCGGTAATGAAAGAGCAGACCTCGTTGGCAATGTTCTTCTGCAAGGTAAAGACCACGGCCTGCCCGATACCCGGCGTGCGCAGCAGAGAAAGCAGTGCGTCCTTCTTGTCCGCCGCATTCACGAACATGACCGACTGCTCGATCCTGTCGACCGTGGTTGATGGCGGAGCAATTTCGACCTTTGCCGGATCGCGCAGGAGGCTCTCGGCCAGTGCCGCGATGGATTTTGGCATTGTCGCGGAAAACAGCAGGGTATGCCGTTCCGTGGGCAGCGTGGCGACAATCCGTTCGATCGGCTTGGCAAAGCCCATATCCAGCATCTGGTCGGCTTCATCGAGCACCAGCGCCTCAAGCTGCGACAGGTCACACAGGCCCTGCTCGACCAGATCAAGCAAACGCCCCGGTGCCGCAACGATAATGTCTACCCCGTCCTTGAGCGCATTGACCTGATGCACCTGGCTGACACCACCAAAAATCGTTGTCACGCGCGGTTGCAGATAGCGCCCGAAACGCTCGAAACCATCGGCAATCTGTGAAACCAGCTCACGCGTGGGGGCCAGCACCAGCACACGGGCACCCCCCGCAGGGGCCGGCCGGGGTGTCGCGGCAAGGCGGTGCAGCAACGGCAGCGCAAAAGAGGCGGTCTTGCCCGTGCCTGTCTGGGCCATACCCAGCAGGTCGCGCCCTTCGAGCAGAATGGGAATGGACCCGGCCTGAATGGGCGTGGGGGCGGTATAGCCCTCATCATCCAATGCGCGCAGCAGAGCCGGCGCCAGTGAAAGGTCGGTAAAGGTCATGGACATGCTCAGAAAACGCCTCCGGCGCCGGGTAAAGCTGCGCCTGTTGGGGCTTCGCTGATTCGGAATGCGGACTTTTACGGGGGCCACCGCACCGCGTCAACGCAAAGCGCCCGCGCGACGCACAGGTGTCACACAGCCAACCGCACTGCCTCTAAAGCCAATCCCGGCAAGCCGCGCCATGGTGTCAGAAACGCGCGGATGGATCGGCAGAACGGGTGCCGCACACCGGCTTGGAAAAAGTGCAAACCCGTTTTAACAAAACAGCAACATGGATTCAGAAGATGGCTTTATAGAGAGTCTTCAAAAAACCACAGTTTTTTCGAACTCTTTCCCTGCCAGATGAACAGTGTCCATTTTTCTTGCCAAGGGATTGGAACCTTTTGCACTGGGGAATAGTATTTTAAGATGTGATGCAACAAACAGGAGAGACAACGTGCGTTTGCTTTTGGCTATTTTCCTTCCCTGGCTGCAATTTTTCACTATCGGGCGGCCGATTGCAGGCATTATCTGCCTGATTTTGCAGATCACCCTGCTCGGCTGGATTCCTGCGGCAATCTGGTCCGTTTACGCGCTTAGCCAGTATAAGACCGACCAGAAAATCGAGAAGCTGAAACTGGGCCTGTGAACCTGCCCTGCAAGGTGCCGATGATGCGTTTCTCTCTATTGGCCGCTCCTGTGGCGGCCCTGATGCTGTCAGCCCCCCTCGCCATGGCCGAGGATGCACCGCGCACCCTGAGTGTCGATATGCAGGATGCGACCTTCGCCAAGCGGGTTGGGGCACTGTTCGGCAAGGTCGAACAACCCGGCTGGCTCAAAAGAGCGACCGAGAGTGCACCTGTTGAGGTGACAATGGACGGCAAGCCCTACACCGTCCTTTTGTCCTGCAAGCAACATGATTGCAGAAATCACCAGTTCGTCCTGATGTTCAACGACAAAACCATGTACGGCCTACGGTTCGAAACCAAAGATAACAGCCCGCAAGAAGAACTGACATGGCTGAATATCGGAGGCGGGCCGGAGAGCATTGACGGAAAAACCATCCTCTATGCCGCAATCACGGGCAGCCTGTACAATCACCCGGCAACGTTCCAGAGTCCTCAGGGACAATAAACGGCTCTACCCTTATACTCCTTATGCCACGTGGCATAAGGAGCGATACCAGAACAAGGCTGTATATTCCTGTCAGGATCGCTTAAACTGACCGGCATGAACGCTCAACAGCCCGGCACCACATCCCAGCCCGATATAGGCAGCTGCGCGGCCTGCTCCCCCTCCGAGCGGGCGGAAGGCAAACAGGTTGTACAACCTGACAAGACCGCCCTGATCAACCGCCTGCGCCGGATCGAAGGACAGATTGGCGGCATTGCAGGCATGGTGCGTGACGACCGCTACTGTGTGGATATTCTAACCCAGCTTTCCGCCGTGCGCTCAGCCATAGATGCGCTGAGCATCCGCCTACTGGAAAACCATGCCAGAGGCTGCGTGCGCCACGCCGTACAAGACAATGGCGGCGATGAAACGCTGGAAGAACTCATGGGCGTTATTCGAAAGATGATCCGCTAGAAAGCGCCTACAGGGCTTTCCATGCGGCCAGTGCGCGCGCACGCGCCATGGCATGATCCACAATCGGGGCAACATACCCCCGGCATCCCGTCTCCCACGGTGTATGGATATCCTTGTCGGACAGATGCGCGATTTCAGGCACCCATGACCGGATATACGCACCCTGTGGGTCGAACTTGCGTGACTGCAAAACGGGATTCATGATGCGGAAATACGGTGCGGCATCCACGCCGGTACCCGCCCCCCACTGCCAGTTCATCGGGTTACTGGCCGGGTCATAGTCCACCAGCGTATCTGCAAACCAGCGTTCGCCCTCACGCCAGTCGATCAGCAGATGCTTGACCAGAAACGACGCCACAACCATGCGTACCCGATTGTGCATGACCCCTGTATGCCACAATTCACGCATACCGGCATCCACCAGCGGGTACCCTGTCTGCCCATGTTGCCATGCTGCCAACCCCTTGGGGTCTGTGCGCCACGGCATGGCATCAAACTCTGGCCGCAGGTTGCGGGATGCAAGATCGGGCGTCTCAAACAGGAGCGACCATGCAAAGTCGCGCCAACCCAGTTCGGTCAGAAATTTTTCCGGGTTGGGACGAGCTTGCGCACGTTCCCACACCCGCGCGGGGCTGACATGGCCAAAGCGCAGGAAAGGAGACAGGCCGCTTGTGCTCTCCTTTGCCGGGAAATCGCGGGTCTGGGCATAATCTGCCTGATCATGCTGGCAGAAATCAGCCAGTTGTGCGCAAGCCTGCGCCTCGCCCGGCACCCAGGTCTCACGCAGCCCTCCCGCCCAGTCCGGGGTCGTGGGAAGAAGACCATACTGTTCCGGCGGCACGCGCAATGCTTCGAGCGCCGGAACAGGCGCTGCAAAAACCAGCTTTTCTGGCGCAGGCCGCAAAAAAGCCTGCACTGGCAGTGTGCAGGCTGCCCGCCAGAAGGCCGTAAATATTTTATAGGGCGAGCCTGACTGTGTGCGCACAGTCCATGGTTCATGCAGCAATGCCCCTGCAAAACTGCGGGCCACAACACCCTGCCCCTGCAAAGCCGCCTTGATACCCGTATCCGTCTCGCGCCCATGCGGGTCATACCGGCGGTTCCAGAACACCGCACCAGCCCCTGTTGCCTGCACAACAGTCTCTACCACGCTCTGGGCTGGCCCCCGCAGAACATGCAGCTCTCCACCTTTCTCGCGCAGGTCGGCCGCAAGGGCGTGAATGGCACCATCCAGCCACCACTGCGCCGCAGCCCCCATGGGCGTGGTCTCATCAAGGATAAAAAGGCAGATCAGCGGTTGCCCGCGCTGCACAGCCTCATGCAGGGCCTGATTGTCCGCCAGACGAAAATCCTCGCGAAACCATACGAGTGTTGGAGAAACAGTCATGGCTTTTCCTGCATTACCTGTAACGGACAGTATGATAGGCGCGGGTTCTGGCGCGCAGCCCCTCTGGCCTTATGCCTGCGTGGGCGGGCTCCCACCATAAAAAAAGCCCCTTCCCGTCATCAAACGGAAAGGGGCCATGCCACAAACTGGCGGAACCATTCCAGCCCTTGCGGGCCGGAACAGAAACCCGGATCAGTTCTTAGTCTTGTCAACCAGACGAGACTTGGAGATCCACGGCATCATGCCACGGAGCTTGTCGCCCACGGCTTCGATCTGGTGGGCGTCGTTACGCGCACGCGTGGCCTTGAAGAACACGTTGCCGGACTGGTTTTCCAGCACGAAGTTACGCACGAAGGTGCCGTTCTGGATATCCGTGAGGATGTCCTTCATGGCCTTCTTGCTTTCTGCCGTGATCACGCGCGGGCCGGACACGTACTCACCATACTCCGCAGTGTTGGAGATGGAGTAGTTCATGTTGGCAATGCCGCCTTCGTAGATCAGGTCCACGATCAGCTTCATTTCGTGCAGGCATTCGAAATACGCCATTTCAGGAGCGTAACCCGCTTCAACCAGCGTTTCGAAACCAGCGCGGATCAGCTCGGCAACACCACCGCACAGCACGGCCTGTTCGCCGAACAGGTCAGTTTCGACCTCTTCCTTGAAGGAGGTTTCGATCGTGCCTGCGCGGCCACCACCGATAGCGGAAGCATAGGACAGGGCGATATCCAGAGCCTTGCCGGACTTGTCCTGCGCAATGGCCACCAGGCAGGGCACGCCGCCGCCACGCTGGTATTCAGAACGCACGGTGTGGCCGGGGCCCTTGGGAGCGATCAGGAACACGTCCAGGTCAGGACGGGCTTCGATCAGGCGGAAATGGATGGAAAGACCATGCGCGAACGCCAGAGCGGCACCCTGCTTCAGGTTCTTTTCCAGCGATTCCTTGTACAGCGTGCCCTGACCTTCGTCAGGCGTCAGCACCATGACAACATCAGCCCAGGCAGCAGCCTGATCAGGCGTCATGACGGTAAAGCCTGCATTGCGTGCCTTTTCAGCCGCAGCAGAGCCTTCACGCAGGCCGATGACGATTTCGGAAACGCCGCTGTCCTTGAGGTTGTTGGCATGGGCATGACCCTGGCTGCCATAACCGATAACGGCCACCTTCTTGGACTTGATCAGATTCACATCGGCGTCACGATCATAATACACGCGCATAGCCATATTTACTTCTCCTTCAAACCGGAGACTCCCTCCGGCGTTGCTGCCTGCTATACTTCAGAAGTTCTGAATTGTCTTCGGTCCGCGGCAAATTGACGCCACGCCGGTACGAGACACCTCGACCAGGCCGAGCGGACGCATCAGATCGATGAAACTGTCCAGCTTGTCGGATGAGCCGGTCAGTTCAAACACAAAAGACGTGGCGGTTGTGTCCACCGCCCGTGCGCGGAACGCCTCGGCAATCCGCAGCGCTTCGGTGCGGGATTCACCCGAGGACACCACCTTAACCAGCGCCATTTCCCGCGCGACATACGGCCCCGCATCCGACAGATTGACCACGCGCGAGACCGGCACCAGACGCTCGATCTGCACCTTGACCTGCCTGATGGCCGAGGGCGTACCCGTGGTGACGATATTGACGCGCGAGGTGCTGCCCTGCTCGTCCACCGGGGCCACGGTCAGGCTCTGGATATTGTAACCGCGGCCCGAAAACAGCTCCACGATACGAGCCAGCGCGCCGCTTTCATTATCCACCAGAAGCGAGATCACGGCGGAACCGGAAATTTCCTGCTGCATTGTTCAGTTTCCCTGAAGACAGACCAGAATACGCAAAATGGAAAACACGCTGCTCAGACCAGCATACGGCCTTCCGTGCTGATTTCGGCCCCGCTGCTTTCCTGCTCAGGCCCCAGAATCATCTCGTTATGGGCGGCCCCTGACGGGATCATGGGAAAGCAGTTCTCGCCTTCCGCAACGCAGATATCGACCATCACCGGCCCGTCATGCGCAAGGGCCTCACGGATGGTGTTATCAAGTTCATCCAGCCGGGTGACACGCAGGCCGCGCCCATGGAAGCTTTCAGCCAGCTTCACAAAATCAGGCAGGGCATCGCTATAGCTTTCGGAATAGCGTGAGCCGTGCAGCAGTTCCTGCCACTGGCGCACCATGCCCATATAGTGGTTGTTGATGATGAAAATCTTCACCGGCAGGCGATACTGCGCAATCGTCCCCAGTTCCTGAATGTTCATCAGGGTTGAGGCTTCGCCCGCAATATCCATCACCAGCGCATCCGGGTGGGCAATCTGCGCCCCCACGGCGGCAGGCAGGCCGTAGCCCATGGTGCCCAGCCCGCCCGATGTCAGCCAGCGGTTGGGATTGTCAAAGCGGAAAAACTGCGCCGCCCACATCTGATGCTGCCCGACTTCGGTGGACACATAGGTGTCGCGCCCGGTCTCACGCGCCAGCTCGTAAATACGGCTGATGGCCTGCTGCGGCTTGATAACCGCATCATCCGCACCATCCTGCGTGAAGCGCAGGCAGTCGATCGCGCGCCAGCCTTCGATCTGCGCCCACCATGCGGCCAGATCAGCCTCATGTGTCGCGGCAGGCGTGCGCTCCCACTCCTCGATCATCATGTCGATGACAGCGCCCACATCGCCCACGATGCCTTCATCCACCCGCACGATCTTGTTGATCTGCGAAGGGTCGATATCGACGTGAATCTTGAACGAACCGGGCGAAAACGCATTGACGCGGCCTGTCACGCGGTCATCAAAACGGCTGCCGAGCGCAATCAGCACGTCACAGCCATGCGTGGCCAGATTGGCCTCGTATGTGCCGTGCATGCCCAGCATGCCCAGAAAACGCTTATCCGTGCCGGGAAAAGCCCCCAGCCCCATCAATGTGGAGGTAATGGGGAACCCCGTAACATCCACCAGCCTGCGCAGGGCTTCACTGGCCTGCGGCCCGGCATTGATGACCCCCCCACCCGTATAGAACAGCGGACGCTTGGCCGCTTTCATGGCGGCAACCGCGCGGATAACGCTTTCGCGTTCGGGCTGTATCTGCACCTTGGCCGTACGGGGGCTGATATCCTGTGCGCTCACATAGGGCGCATCGCCCACGGTGATGTTCTTGGGCAGGTCCACCAGCACCGGGCCGGGACGACCCGAGCGCGCGATGGCGAAAGCCTCATGCACAGCGGGAGCGAGGTCTTCAGGACGGCGCACCAGATAGTTATATTTGGTCACAGGCCGGGTAATGCCGGTTGTGTCTGCCTCCTGAAAGGCATCGTTACCGATCAGGGCGGTGGGCACCTGCCCGGACAGGCACACCAGCGGGATGGAATCCATCATCGCATCGAGCAGGCCGGTCACGGCATTGGTCGCCCCCGGTCCACTCGTGACCAGCACCACCCCCACCTTGCCGGTGGAGCGGGCATAGGCTTCCGCCGCATGCACGGCAGCCTGCTCGTGCCGCACCAGAATGTGGCGGATATGGTTCTGCCAGAACAGGGCATCGTAAATAGGTAGGACAGCCCCACCCGGATACCCGAAGATAACCTCCACACCCTGCTCGACCAGCGCGCGCATCAGCACTTCCGCGCCGGTCAGGGCGGTGGTGGTCTGGGCGTCCGTTGGGGACTGGATAGTGGTTGACATCATGGTATCCTCAATAGCCCCTGAAGTGGGATCAGGGGGTTTGTTTATGCCTTGTGATTACAGGCGTCAAGCCGAGCGCAAAATAAAAGAGATGATTTCATGCAATTTTCTTTCCGAAAATTGCGCGACATTCTCAAAACACGTATCAACATTGCATGTACAGTCTGGCTCAGCCAGAGCATGGTGCCCAAACCATGTCGCCTGACGTTTGGTATAACGCCCCGTGGCCTGCACGGCGAGCCGCATGGCCTCATCCTGCGTTATACGGCCTTCGAGCATGGCCGCCAGTTCCGGCACGCCATGGGCACGCATGGCAGGCAGAGCGGGGTCGAGCCCCTGTGCCAGCAGAGCGCACACTTCATCCACCGCACCAGCAGCCAGCATGGCTTCAAACCGGGCCTGTATGCGCGCGCGCAGCACCGTGCGCTCCGGCGCAAGTCTTACCGCCACAAAACGACAGGCAGCAGGCGGCAACCCCGGCTGGGCCTGCCACCAGCTCAGGCTGCGCCCCGTAGCGCGCCAGACCTCCCACGCGCGGGTAATCCGCTGGGAATCGGCAGGTTGCAGGCGCGCCGCCGTTTCGGGGTCCACACTGGCAAGGCGGGCATGCAGGGCGGGGGCTCCATCCTGCGCCATGGCCTGCCGGGCTTCATCCCGCACGGCCTGCGGGCATTCTGGAATCGCAGCCAGCCCATGGGTCAGCGCACGGAAATACATCCCTGTCCCGCCACATAGAACCGGCAGGCGGCCCGCACCCCATGCCTCCTGCATGGCCTCAAGCGCATGGGTGCGCCACCAAGCCACGCTCCCCGTGCTGGATGCGGGCAGAACCCCATAGAGGCGGTGCGGCACCGCCTGCTCCTCTGCCACACTCGGGCGTGCGGTCAGCACCCGCAGGTCTTTATAGACCTGCATGGAATCCGCATTGATGATGGTTGCCCCTGCCCAGCCTTTTCCTTCACGCCCATGCTCGGCCAGCGCGCGCGCCACCGACAGGGCCAGTGCCGATTTGCCCGAGCAGGTTGGCCCCGCCACCACCAGCGCCACGGGCGCGCCCTGCGCCATGGGGCCGGAAGGACGGATTTCAGAAAGTGTCATGGGGTGTTCCGCTTGCTTCATGCCCGCATTCCTGCCACACACCCTGCTGCCATGACGAGCCTTGTTCTGACCCTTGTCGCCCGGCGTGAGGAAACCTCACTCGCCGCCCAGACCATTGCCCTTGCCCGCGATATTGTTCTCGCGCAAGGCGAAACGGTCGTACTCAGCCCTGCGGAAGCCGTGGATATTCCCTGCCCGCAGACAGCCCGCGAAAGCCTGCCCGCCCTGCATGCAGCCATGGAGGGGCAAGCCATTGACGTGCTACTGACCCCGGCTGCCAACCGCCGCAAGCGCTTGCTGGTTTCCGACATGGACAGCACCATTGTCGCCAATGAAACGCTGGACGATCTGGCTACCCACGCCGGGCTGGGCGAGAAAGTAGCCGCCATTACCGCGCGCTCCATGAATGGTGAACTCGATTTTGCCACCTCGCTGCGTGAACGCGTTGCCCTGCTGCGCGGCCTGCCCACCTCCTTGCTGGAAACGGCGTGGAAGGATGTCACCCTCAACCCCGGCGCGCTGGAAATGGTGCGCACCATGAGCGCCTTTGGGGCCAGAACGGCGCTGGTTTCAGGCGGGTTTACCTTCTTTACCGCGCGCGTAGCGGCTCTGTGCGGGTTTGATGAACACCACGCCAATGTGCTGCTGATGGATAAAGCCACCGACAGCCTAACAGGCGAGACCGCCCAGCCCGTACTGGGGCCGGATGCCAAGCTGCACCTGCTTGAAACCCTGCAACAGAGCCACAACCTGCCCGAAGATGCGGCGCTGGCCATTGGGGATGGCGCAAACGACCTGCCCATGCTGCACAGGGCTGGCCTTGGGCTGGCATTCCATGCGAAACCTGTTGTGCGGCAGGCCATTACCAACCAGATCAACCACGCTTCGCTGCGTGCAGCACTGTTCGCGCAGGGTTATCCGGCATCGGTTTTTGTGAGCGCCTGAACTCAGGCAGGATCAGGCACAGCCGCTCTGGATAAGACGAATCGGCTCCGGGCTAAAAGAGACTGGCAGCCGCACAGGAAAGGAATGACCATGCAGTTCGACCCGCGTGACGTTTCAACCTATCCGTTCATCCGTGCAAGCTGTGTCGTGCTGGGCCTGTTTCTGGTGAGCTACTGCCTGCATTTTGCCCTGACGCTGCCACCCGGTTCCCCCGAATTTGTCATGCGCCACATCGCGGCCCTGATTGTGGGCACGCTGCTGCTACTCGGCACGATCTGGATCTGAGCCGCCACGCGGGCTGAAAAACCCGCTTTTTTCAACCGCACGTAGCCCCCGGTCGGGTCAGAACCCCAGCCTGCGGTGCATTTCGTCCACCAGCTCGGGCGTATCATCCAGCGGGGTAACAGCCCATGGGCGTTGCAGGCGAGTTTCGTCTGCCTCCAGCAGCCTTACTCGCCCGGCCAGTTCCATTTCCTCAACAAAAGTGCTGATCCGCCGTGAACGGCCGGGTAGAGGAAATACGGTTACAGGGGCAAAACCAGCCACGGCCTCGGACATCATGGACACGCTATCCATGGTCACGACCAGACTATCCGCGCAGGCAATCAGGCCGAGATAGGGGTTTTCGCCCTCGCCATCCCACACGAAACCGTCCACCTGCTTGACCGCATCGCTCAGAACACGCAAGGCGGCCGCATCGGTCCGGCGCGAGGGCGTTACCAGCAGGCTGCCCCCTTCCGCGCGCATGGTTTCCACCAGAACACGCCCCAGCCGCGCAGCCTCGGCCACACCAAAGGTGTACCGGCCGTTGGACCCTCCGACCAGCACCGCCACCAGCGGGCGGGGCAAATGGGCAAAGCGTGGTGCCCAGAGTGCTTTTGCCTCCTCCAGCCGCTCACGCGTGAGGCCATGCAGCGCCGTACGGCCCACCAGCACGTTATGTCCGCTGATTTCATCATGACGACAGGCAACCACCAGATCGAAACGGCCCAGATCAAGCCTGGGGTGCTGCACCTGCACAACCGGCAGGCGCTCCCTGCGCCCCGGCGGTTGGTGTTCGCCCAGTGCCGCACCCAGCGCCCCGCCCTTGCCCCCGATGCTGATCACCACATCCGAAGCACCCAGTTCTTCATGCTCATGCAGGTGGCGGCCATCCGGGCCGCGCAGGAAGCCATGGCTGAGCCAACGTGGGCCAGACAGGGCCAGACGCGCCACACGGTCCGGGCAGATAGGGCAGAACACCCCGTGCCACCCGGCCCGTGTGGCGAGCCCCAGCGCCTGCGAACGCATACCCGCGAAATCTTCCCCCATGACAAACGCCTGACACGGCTTGAGCGCACACTCATCCGACCCGGATACTGCCGTTTGCCCGGCCTCCTGCTCCACCTTTACTGGTGGCGGTCGCGTGTCATTGCTGTCCGCAGCATAGTCAACACTCGCCATCACGCGCTTTCCTTTGCTACACCCCGTCTGGCGCGTTTGGCGCGCCGTTATTTTTCCTATGGGTAGTCCCAGCCCTGTCGTCAGACTACACACCGTATTTAAGAGCACAAGAAAGGCAACAGCATGGCTGACAGCTTCGAACACACCGGCCTGTCCCCCGTTCTGTGCGCCATGGCCGCCAAGGCCGGGCTGACGCAGCCCACCCCCATTCAGGATGCCGCCATTCCGGCTATTCTGCAGGGGCGCGATATTCTGGCCACTGCCCCCACCGGCACTGGCAAAACCGCGGCCTACGCGCTGCCACTGATCCAGACCCTGCTGCAAACACGCAAAGCGCGCATGGTTCTGGTACTGCTACCCACGCGTGACCTTGTGCTCCAGACAGCAAAAGTCTTCCTGCACTGCATGGGGGTTGCAACAGGGCGTGGCAAAGCCACCAGCCAGCCCCCCGTGCCGGTTGTGCCCATTATCGGCGGCACGGACCGCGCGGAGCAGACACAGGCTCTGGTAGATGCGACATCAGACCTGACACGCCCCTGCACCCAGATCCTGATTGCAACGCCCGGCCGCCTGCTTGATCTTGTCATGGCGGGCCAGTGCTCGCTGGATGACTGTGCAAGCCTCGTGCTTGATGAAGGCGACCGCCTGCTTTCAGCCGAGTTTCTGGATGAGACCTCGGCCCTGCTCGACCACCTGCCCCAGCCCCGGCAGACCCTTGTTTTTTCGGCTACCCGGCCCGATGCACAGGCCAGCCTTCTGGCCAGCCTGCTATACAAACCGCAGGAAATTACCGTCGAGCGCGAACCGCTCAAGCGTGGGCCGATCCGGCAGGGTGCGCTGTTCATGGAAGACACGCAAAAAGCGGCTTTCCTCAAAACCTTTTTCAGCCGCGCTCCCAAAACCCGCAGCATCGTGTTCGTCCGCACCAAGGCGGAAGCCGACCAGCTTGCCGCAACACTCCGCAAGGCAGGCTTTGCCGCAGCCCCCCTGCATGCTGACCTGACACAGGAACGCCGCACCAGCACGCTGGCCAGCTTTGGCGCAGGCCGCCTGTTCATTCTTGTTGCGACCGATGTGGCAGCACGCGGGCTGGATATTGCCGCCGTGGCGCAGGTTATCAATTACGATGTGCCCGAACAGCCTGAGACCTATCTGCACCGCATTGGCCGCACCGGGCGTGCGGGGCAAAAAGGCTCGGCCCTGACGCTCTGCGCTGCCGCCGAGCGCAAACGCCTGCGACAGGTCGAAGTAGGTGCCGGTGTAAAACTGCGGATTCTCAGCCCTGAGCAAGCCCTGTCTACCGAACAGGACACCTCAAAAAGCCGCCGCACACGTTAAGCACCACCGCAGGATCACGCGCGAAATCGCAAGGGTAACGGTTGGGGGATTGCAGGGAAGCAGAACCCGAACCATACTTCGCCCCCATGCGGGCCAGACCTTTTTCCCTGTTCCCCTTACGCCCGTGGCGAATACGCCATGGCGGTAACGCGCCTGATAGCGCTAGGGGGAAAACATGAGTTGCGCGTCCAAACGCCGTTATGCGGGGCGGCGGCGCGTGCGTGTCCGCACCGTATCCGATGCCCTGCCTCTGCCTCTACCTGTCCCGCCAGCAGCCCCACCCCAGTACCCTCCCCCTGACCTGAGCCCATGGCTTGCCGGAAACTGCGGCCTGCGCGGCGTGCATCATTTCGAAAGCAGTCTGCCCGGTCCGCATGTTGTCGTAACCGCTCTCATGCACGGCAACGAACCCTCTGGCGCCTATGCGCTGAACATGCTGCTGAAAAAAGCCCCAAAGCCCCGCCACGGACGGCTGAGCCTGATTTTTCTCAACCCCGATGCCTATGCGCGCTACAACCCGGCCCACCCCACCCGCGCGCGCTATGTGGAAGAAGACATGAACCGCCTGTGGCGGCCTGAACTGATCCACTCCCAGCACGACTCCCTTGAAATGCGCCGTGTGCGTGAGGTGCTGCCCGTTATCGAAACCGCAGACCTGCTGCTGGACCTGCACTCCATGCTCTGGCCCGGCCCGCCGCTTTTCCTGCATAGCGGGCAGGAACGTAACCACAGCATGGCCTGCCATCTGGCGGGCGGGCTTTCCCCCACACCGCTTGTTATCTGCGATGACGGCCATCAGGATGGCAGCAGGCTGATCGACTATGCGCGGTTTTCCGCCCAAGGGGGGCAGGCCCGCGCCTGCCTGCTCGAAACCGGTCAGCACTGGAGCCAGAGTGCCGCACAGACTGCCGTGCAGGCTGTCAGGCAATTTACGGCCGTGACCGGCACGCAAGGCTTGAGCGGGGCGGATACACAAAGCGGAATTTGTAAAAAACCACCGATTGAAACAGCAACAGTTACAGACTGCGTGCAGGCCCACACAGCCACCTTTGCTTTTGTGCGCCCTTATGCCAGTGCAGAGATCATTCCCACTGCCGGTACCGTCATCGCGCTGGATGGGCCGGATGAAATCCGCACACCGTATGACAACTGCATGCTGGTCATGCCCAATTTCCGGGTGCGCCGGGGGCATACAGCCGTGCGTCTGGCGCAACCGGCCGGGCAGACACCCTAGCTTCTTTTCTGTTCCCTATAATTCTCTGATGCCGTGCATATTATAGCATCAGAAAAACAGAACTAGCGCCCCGGAAAGTCAATGTTCCGGTGTCAAAATAATGGTGTTACGTTTTCCCTGTTGTCGGAACTTCTGCTCGGACAGCCTTTGTTTTCTTATCAAAGAGACACCGAAACCATGACCTTTTCCATTGTTGCGCGCTGCTCCCGCACCGGCCAGTTTGCCGTGGCCGTTTCCTCTTCCTCCCCTGCTGTGGCGGCGCGTTGCGCCTTTGCCCGCGCGGGTGTGGGAGCGGTGACCTCGCAGAATGTCACGGACCCGCGGCTTGGCCCTTGGGCGCTGGACCTGATGGAAGCCGGAGCTTCAGCCGAGCAGGCGCGTGACATCATCATCAGCCGCTGCACCTATCCTGCCTACCGCCAGATGACCCTGATCGACCGGGAAGGACGCACGGCCGTGTGGTCTGGTGAAAAAGCACTGGGACTTAACGCACAGTTCGAAGGTGTGGATGTTGCCTGTGCAGGAAACCTGCTGGCCACCAAAGCCGTGCCGCAGGCCATTGCAGACAGCTTTGCCCAGTCTGATCCACAGCAGGAACTGGGCCTGCGCGTTATTCAGGCCATGCAGGCAGGCATTGCAGCGGGGGGCGAAGCGGGCCCCGTAAAATCCGCCGGGCTGCTGGTGGTGGATACGCAGAAATGGCCGCTGGCCGACCTGCGCGTAGACTGGGATGAAGACCCGATCACGCGCCTGAACACCCTGTGGGATGTCTGGGCACCGCAGATGCACGACTACGTGACGCGCTGCCTCAACCCTGATGCCGCCCCTTCCTACGGCGTGCCGGGCGACGAATAAGCCCCGGCACCACTGACCTGCGAGCGGATACGGGTCAGCACGACCTAATTCGTTTCGATATGATAATAATTAAGCCGCATCCAGAAAATGCGGCCCTGCAAAAGGAGACGGTCATGCCCGTCGAAAAAACCGAAGTCCTCGTCGTGGGCGCCGGTCAGGCCGGAATTGCCATGAGCGAACACCTGCGCGCATACGGTATCAAGCATGTCGTGCTTGAGCGCAGCCGTATTGCCGAGCGCTGGCGGAGCTGCCGGTGGGATTCGCTGGTCGCCAATGGCCCGGCATGGCATGACCGCTTTCCCGGACTTGATTTTTCTGAAGATGGCCCGGATGATTTCGTGCCCAAGGAACGCGTAGCGGATTATCTGGCAGACTACGCCAGCGTTATTGAAGCGCCGATCCGCTGTGGTGTGGAAGTCAAGGAAGTGCGCCGCAATGTCGGGCGCACAGGCTTTGAGGTTGAAACCTCCGAAGGTATGATCGAGGCCGAAGCCGTAGTAGCCGCCACGGGGCCGTTCCAGATTCCCGTCATCCCGCCCCTTATTCCACCCTCATCCGATTTTCTTCAGATCCACTCAGCCAGTTACCGCAACCCTGAACAACTGCCCGAAGGCGCTGTCATGGTCGTGGGGGCGGGTTCCTCGGGCGTGCAGATTGCCGAAGAACTCATGCGCGCTGGCCGCAAGGTCTATCTGTCAGTCGGCCCGCATGACCGTCCGCCGCGCAGCTACCGTGGGCGCGATTTTGTCTGGTGGCTGGGTGTTCTGAACAAATGGGATGCAGAAGCAACGCCGGGGGTTGAACACACCACCATTGCCGTCAGCGGCGCCAATGGCGGGCATACGGTTGATTTCCGTCGTCTGGCTGCCGAAGGCATGACCCTGCTGGGCCGCACGGAAACATGCCGCGATGGCGTGCTGCGTTTTGCCCCCGATCTGGCGCAGAACATCGCCCGGGGCGATGCCAACTACCTGTCCCTGCTGGGCGAGGCTGATGCTTACGTAACCCGCAACGGGCTGGACCTGCCGCCCGAGCCCGAAGCCCATACCTTCCTGCCCGACCCTGACTGCGTGACAAACCCGCTGCTGGAACTCGATCTGAAAAAAGCCGGTATTGGCACCGTTATCTGGGCCACGGGTTTTGGCGTGGATTATGGCTGGCTGAAGGTCGAGGCACTGGACGATGCCGGCCGCCCCCGCCACCAGCGCGGCGTTTCTTCTGAACCGGGCGTATATTTTCTGGGCCTGCCCTGGCAGACCCGCCGCGGCTCCTCCTTTATCTGGGGTGTGTGGCATGATGCAAAATACGTCGCGGATCACATTGCCAAGCAGCGCGGCTACATGGCCTATAAGCCAGCCAGAAAGGACGCATGATGCAAAGCCTGTCCCACTATACAGAGCAGGCCGCGCGCCTGACCCTGCGCAACCGCTGCTGGATTAACGGGCGTTTTGTCGATGCCGCATCTGGCGCGTGCTTTGACAGCATCAACCCGGCCACGGCGCAGGTGCTGACAGGCGTTGCACGCGGTGGGGCGGAGGATATCGACCGTGCGGTCAGGGCGGCGCGCGCTGCCTTTACCGATGGCCGCTGGTCGCGCCTGTCCCCCACGGCACGCAAGGATACGCTGCTGCGGCTTGCCACCCTTATCCGCGAGAATCACGAAGAGTTCGCCCTGCTCGATACGCTCGACATGGGTAAGCCGATTACGGAAACCATGACGGTGGATGTGCCCGGTTCGGCGCATTTCCTGCAATGGCATGCCGAGGCCATCGACAAGATCTACGATGAAATCGCTCCCACGGGCGGGCGCGATATCGCCATGATCCGCCGCATGCCGCTTGGGGTTGTGGGAGCAGTGGTGCCGTGGAACTTCCCACTGGATATGGCGATCTGGAAACTGGCTCCGGCTCTGGCCGCGGGCAACTCGGTGGTGCTCAAACCCGCCGAACAGTCGCCGCTCTCCGCCCTACGACTGGCCGAGCTTGCCACCGAAGCCGGGCTGCCCGATGGCGTGCTGAACGTGGTGCCGGGCTTTGGCGAGGAAGCCGGGCAGGCCCTTGGCCGCCATGAAGATGTGGACTGCCTCGTGTTCACGGGCTCGACCGATGTGGGCAAGCTGTTCATGCGCTATGCGGGTGAAAGCAACATGAAGCCCGTCTGGCTCGAAACCGGCGGCAAAAGCCCTAACATCATCTTCCCCGATGCCGATCTGGAAGCCGCTGCCGACAAGGCGGCCTTTGGCATTTTCTTCAATCAAGGTGAGGTCTGTTCCGCCAATTCGCGCATGCTTGTGCATGCCGACATTGCCGAGGACATGATCGTGCGGATGCGCCAGCGTGCGGAGGCCATCATACCCGGCAACCCGCTTGACCCCGCAACACGCATGGGGGCCATGGTCGATGCCCGCCATGCCGCACGGGTGGCGGAGTTTCTGGCCTCGGGCCGGGCTACATCGCGCCTTGTGGCCGGGGGCGAGCGGCTGAGTATTGGCGCGTCTGACGCGTTCATCCAGCCGACTGTCTTTGCGGATGTGCCGCATGATGCGCCTATCGCGCGTGAGGAAATCTTCGGGCCGGTTCTGGCCATCCAGACCTTCCGCACCGAGGACGAGGCCCTGAGCCTTGCCCATGACACGCCATACGGCCTCGCCGCCTCTGTCTGGACACGCGATATCGGGCGCGCCCTTGACCTGTCCGAGCGCCTGCAGGTGGGCACTGTATCCGTCAACACGGTGGATGCGCTCTCGGTCATGACGCCATTTGGCGGTGTCAAACAATCCGGCTTCGGGCGGGATCTCTCGCTGCACAGCTTTGACAAATACACAGCGCTGAAAACCGTATGGATTCAGTACTGACCTCAGCTTAATGGATGCAGAACATCAGAAATAATTTCTTTTTCTGAACCCATAAAACATTCCACACTCGCAACAGGATCACGCGGGCTGTCATTCCGGCCTCCGGTTATTGCCACCGGGGCCAGACAGCCCGCCCCCGTTCGCGTGGCCCGGCATGGCACAGCATCGCCATGCCGCAGCAACTCATACAGGGAACACAAGACCATGGCCCATACACGCCTCCGTCCTTTCAACACCAAGGACACCTATCCCGAGCAGGCCCTTGATAACGACCTGTGTCAGGCCGTTATCACGCGCAACACCATCTACCTGCGCGGTCAGGTACCGCAGGACCTCGACACGCGCGAAAATATCGGCGTGGGCGACCCCATTGCGCAGGCCGAAAAGGTCATGGACAACATCACCCTCCTGCTGACCGAAGCGGGCGCCAAGCTGACCGATATCTGCAAGGTGACTGTATACCTGACCGACATCCGCCACCGCGAGGCCACCTACCGCGTACTGGGCCGCCGCATGAAAGGCGTTTTTCCCGTCTTTACCGGTCTTGTGGTTGTGGCCCTTGCCCGCCCGGAATGGCTGATTGAAGTCGACGTCATAGCCGAACGCGAATAGCCGCCACCCTACCCCGCCGCCCGGACCGGCTGCGGGGTTTCTTTCGGCGCAAAATGTTTCGATATCACCACAAACAGGACTCCGTCGCCTGACGCCACTGGAAGGAACCGCCACATGACCGACGCCGCGACGGCACGCGGGCCCGAAGCCCACACCATCTACCAGATTCCACTCGACCAGAGACACGGCCGCCCGCGCGACCTGTTTACCGTATGGTTCGGCTCCAACATCATGATGCTGACCATCATCACCGGCGCGCTGTCCACTACCGTGTTTGACCAGCCGTTCTGGCCTGCCATGCTGTCCGCCGTGCTGGGCAACATGATCGGTGGCCTGTTCATGGCCCTGCATGCCGCACAGGGGCCGCAGCTTGGCGTGCCTCAGATGGTGCAGACACGCGGCCAGTTTGGCTCTCTGGGGGCCATGGCGGTTATCTGTCTGGTAGTGGTGATGTATGTCGGTTTCTTCGCCTCAAACCTTGTGCTGGGTGGACAGTCCCTGCACACGGTAGCGACCTTCCTGCCTGAAAAAGCCTGTATTGTGCTGCTGGGCCTGATCAGCCTTGTGGCCACCATTTACGGCCATGACCTGATCCACGCCTACACACGGCTGATGACCATCATTTCCGGGTTGGCACTGGCACTGTGCTTTATCTGGATTCTGGGTGTGAACGGCGTGTCTTCCGCCACGCTGTCGCACGGCACGTTCACCATTTCGGGCTTTCTGGGTGGGCTTTCCACCGCTGCCCTGTGGCAGATTGCCTATGCCCCCTATGTTTCGGATTATTCGCGCTATCTGCCGCCCGGCACGGGCAGCCGTCAGGCTTTTCTGGCCAGCTACTGGGGCTGTGTTCTGGGCTCGCTCTTTCCCATGATTCTGGGCGCGCTGCTGGGCGTGATCGCAGCCGGGGGCGATGTTGTCAGCACCCTGACGGCACAGGTCGGGTCTCTGGCCCTGTTCATTATTCCCGTGCTGTCGCTGGGCATTGCCTGCACCAACGCCATGAACCTCTATTGCGGCGCGCTATCGGCCATCACGGTTGTGCAGACCCTGATCCCGTCATGGAAAGCAACCCATGTGGGCCGCGCGGGCACGGCTGTTGTGCTGGCCAGTCTTTCGCTCGTGATCGCTCTGGGGGCGGCTGCGAACTTTATGGAAGAATACACGAACTTCATTCTTCTGCTGCTTTACGTAATGGTGCCGTGGACCGCGATCAATCTGGCCGATTTCTATCTGATCCGGCATGGACAGTATGATGTGGCCTCGTTCTTCCGGGCAGATGGCGGCGTATATGGCCGTTACTGCTGGCCCGCCCTGATTGCCTATGTGTTTGGTATCCTGATCCAGATCCCCTTCGTTTCCAACGGCCTTTATACCGGGCCTGTTGCCAACATGCTGGGCGGGGCCGATATTTCATGGATCGTGGGGCTGATCTTTGTCACCGTATTCTATGTCTGGCTGATGCGCCATGAACGCGCCGGGCAGCCTGCCATCGGGAGTGCCGAATAATGACCACCCAGACCGACTTCCCTACCGAGTTCGACTATATCATCGTCGGCGGTGGTGCTGCGGGCTGCGTGCTCGCCAACCGCCTGAGCGCGCGCAGCAACCTGCGCGTCGCCCTGATTGAAGCCGGCGGGCCCGACAACACGCCGCGTATTCATGTACCGGCAGGCACCATTTCGCTCTACAAAAGCCAGAAATACACCTACCAGTATTACTCCACCCCGCAGACGCATCTCGATAACCGGCGCATTCATGTGCCCCGTGGGCGGATGCTGGGTGGCTCGTCCTCCATGAACAGCATGATCTATATCCGTGGCGCCCGCTCGGATTACGACCACTGGGAAAGCCTTGGCTGCACCGGCTGGGGTTATGACTCGGTGCTGAAATACTTCATGCGCGAGGAAGACAACCGCCTGCATCAGGACCCGCAGTTTCATGGCACGGGCGGTGAACTGATCGTGGATCAGCCGCGCGACCCGCTGGATGTATCACGCCTGTTCATTAAGGCTGCCGAGGAAGTCGGGCTGAAAGCCAATACCGATTTCAACGGCGCACAGCTTGAAGGGGTGGGTATCTACAATGTCACCCAGAAAGACGGCAAACGCCTGAGTGCCTATCGCGCTTTTGTGGCCCCCGTGCTCTCGCGCCCCAACCTGCATGTGCTGACCGGCTGCCGCGTTGCCTCACTGGTAACAGATGGGCGGTCCGTGCAGGGGGTGACTGTGGAACATAATCAGCAGTTCCACATCCTGCGCGCCCACCGTGAAACCATTCTGTCCGCCGGGGCGGTCGGCTCCCCTCACCTGCTTATGGCCTCTGGCATTGGCAATGCGGAAGAACTGCTGGAATCCGGTGTGTCCGTGGTGGCGGACCTGCCGCAGGTTGGCCGTAACCTGCAAGACCATATTGATGGTCTGGTCACGCTCCGTTCCGGCTCAGCCTCGACACTGGGTTTTTCACGCGCATCGCTCGGCTCCGTGCTGCCTGCCCCGTTGCAGTTTCTGCTCCGCCGCAAAGGCTGGCTGACCACAAACTACGTGGAAGCAGGAGGCTTTGCCTCCACCCGCTATGCCGAAGGCGTGCCTGATGTGCAGTTCCACTTCGTGCCCGGCTATCGCAGCCATCGCGGTCGGCTGTTTGAATGGGGCCACGGTTTTGCTCTGCATACCTGTGTGCTGCGGCCCCATAGCCGCGGCAGCATCCGCCTGACGCGCGACGGCAGCCGCAGCCCTGAAATCGACTTCAACTTCCTGTCCGACGAACGTGATGGGCTGGTGTTACTCGAAGGTATCAAGCTGGCCCGCCGCATCCTGCGCGCCTCTGCTTTCGATGGTATTCGCGGCAAGGAAATGGCCCCCGTGGCAACACTCCAGACCGATGCGGAACTAATGGAGTATCTGCGCGCCTCCGCCAGCACGGTATTCCACCCTTCCGGCACCTGCCGTATGGGGTCTGACAGTGCCAGCGTGCTCACGCCAGACCTGAAAGTGCGGGGCCTCAAAGGGCTGCGCGTGGCGGATACGTCCATCATGCCCACACTCATCAGTGGTAACACCAATGCCCCTACCATGATGATTGGCGACAAGGCCGCCGACATGATCCTGTCGGAGCTGGCATGAACACCTCTCTTTCCACCCGCGCCATTCTGGAAAAGCTGATCGCGTTTCCAACGCTCTGCCGCACAGAGAACGTGGAACTGATTGACTGGATCGAGGCTTTTCTCCGCGACCTTGGCGCGCGCTGTCTGCGGGTCGCTGGCGAGCAGCCCGGACGGTTCAACCTGTTTGCCAGTATCGGGCCGGAAACGGACGATGGTATCGTGCTGTCCGGCCATAGCGATGTGGTACCGGTGGAAGGCCAGCCTTGGACAACAGACCCCTTCGCCCTGACCGAACGCGATGGCAAGCTGTACGGGCGCGGCACCAGCGATATGAAAGGGTTTCTGGCCTGTATGCTGGTGGCCGCCCGCCATGCCGCGCAGAGGCCGGACCTGCGCGCCCCATTGCATCTGGCTTTTTCGCATGATGAAGAAATCGGCTGTGTAGGCGTGCATTCCCTGCTGCGCGATCTGGCGGCACAGGGCTTTAAGGCCCGGGGTTGCGTTATTGGCGAACCCACAGGCCTGCACGTAATCTCGGGCCACAAAGGCAAGCTGGCGGCCAAAATCACCTGCCACGGACTGGCCGCACATTCAGCCAACCCCGCGCGTGGGTGCAACGCCATTTCACTGGCTGCCAGCATGGTGAAAACCATTGAAGGCTTGCAGGAAGAGCTGAAAAATAACGGTATTCTGGACGACCATTTTGAGGTGCCCTACAGCACCATGCAAGTGGGCCTGATCCGGGGTGGGGTTGCCCTCAATATCGTACCGGACCTGTGCGATGTTCAGTTTGAAATGCGCCTGCTGCCCGGTGCCGATCCGCAGCCATGGATTGAACGCCTGCAGCAGGAAGCTGCCCGCCTGTGCGCCAATACCCCGCATGCACGCATCGAGATTGAAACGCTCAATGCCTATCCCGGTCTGGACACCGCCGAAGATGTGTCCTTCCTACGCGACATCATGCGCATTACGGGCGACAACCGGGCATCACGCATCGGATTTGGCACAGAAGGTGGCCTGTTCAACGAATATCTGAACATGCCCGTGGTTGTCTGCGGCCCCGGCTCCATAGACCGTGCACATAAGGCGGATGAGTTCATTCTGCCTGAAGAGCTTGATGCCTGTGGGTATTTTGTAAAACAGATTGTGGATACACTGCTCTAACGTAACCGGGCAGCCACATGGAACCTGTTGCAAAACAGTGCTCCACAACTCAGACATAAAACCCTATGTTGATACAAAGGGTTTTATGCAATCAATCATCATAGGATGCGGAACGCCCCCGCTTGATGGCGGAGCGGTGGTTTTTACCGTCCAGCCTGCGCTGGCGTGCGGCCCTGCTGGGGCGGGTCGCTACCCGAAACGCCGGGCGATGCGTTGCCTCGCGCAGTAGGGCGGCCAGCCGCTCCACCGCATCTTCCCGGTTGCGCTGCTGGGTGCGGAACCGCCGCGCGGTAATGACAATCACCCCATCGCGCGTGGCGCGACTGCCCGCCAGTTCCAGCAACCGGGTGCGCACCCGGTCTGAAAGGGAGGGAGAACGCGCGGCGTCAAAGCGAAGCTGAGCGGCAGTCGCAACCTTGTTGACATTCTGCCCACCCGGCCCGGAAGCCAGAATGTAGCTGAACTCCAGTTCGCTCTCTGCCAGAAACAGTCCGGGGGCAATAGGAATGGCCATGCGCGCTGCATATCACGCTTTGCCACCTGCAGGCCATGCCGGAATACTCACTGGCAGGAAAACGCCCGGCTTACTCAGCCTTCACCCGCCAGATCCTTGACTGAGGCATCCGCCTGACCTTTCACCCAATAGCCTGATGCCTTGATCCATTGCAGCGGCACGCCGCGATCGTGCACAAGATACTGCCTGACGGCTTTGGCCACATGAGCCTCTGCCCCCACCCAGATAAAACTCCCTTCCGGTATAGTCAGTTTTTCTAGAACAGACAGAATACCGCGCGCATCATCAGCCTGTTGCATGGGCCTGTGCACCCAATGCGCCTGATGCTGGGCACTTGTTGCAAAAACCTGCTCATCCTCTGGCCCCGGCACCGTCACAACCGTGGTGACATGCGCCTGCGCGGGTAGTTCCTCCACCCGGCGGCCAATGGCGGGCAGCGCCGTTTCATCGCCAATCAGCAGCCAGCGATCGACCTGCCCTGCAATAACCTGCGAGCCTTTCGGGCCACCTATGTCCAGCCTGTCTCCCGACCGGGCCGCCCGGGCCCATGCAGCGGCTGGCCCGCCTTCATGATTAACAAAATCAAGCGTTAGCATGCGCGTGGCCGGGTCATAACGGCGAGGCGTATAATCCCTGCGCACCAGAGCCCCATCCAGACCGGGAATGAAAATCTTGATGTGATCATCCGGGGATGCACTAACAAAGCCCTCCAGTTCAGGCCCTGTCAGCGTCACGCGGATCATATGGGGGGTGAGCCGGATAGCGGAAACAACCTCAAGGCAGCGTTTGCGCAATTCATGTCGCACACGGCTGATTTCAGGCGCATGGCCCCAATGCCCGATATTTTTATCCATAAACCGCACTCCTTTCCTTTGATCCACAAATTTTCAGAGACGAGACACCGCGCTGGCGGCCTCATCGATCAGTGCTGCAATTTTTTCTTCGGTTTCAGCATCCAGTCCCCCATTGCGGAGCCTCAGGCGCAGTGATGTTTTAAGGTTTTCCATGGCCCGCATGACCGGCACCGGCGCATGGCGCCCGCCTCGCCCCTCGGGCGCACCACGCGCCACACGAGAGAGAATTTCCTCCACCGCCGCACGGCTGGCCTCAAGGAACGCTGTTCCCTGCGGGGTAATATGGAAATGTTTACGCCCTTCCTGCTCGACCAGAGTGGCGTAACCCGCCTCTTCCAGCCAGGTCAGCGTCGGGTAGATCACGCCGGGACTGGGCGTATAGCTACCCGCAAAGCGCTCTTCAATGGTGCGGATCAGTTCATATCCGTAAGTCGGTTTTTCCGAAATTAGGTTCAGAACCAGCAGGCGCATTTCGCCGTAGTCGAACAGTCTGTGCCGGTGGCGACCACCGCCGCGCCCGCCTCTGCCACCATGCCGCCCTTCAGGCGCGGAACCCGCATGCCCTTCGGGGGAAAAAAACCAGCGGCTACGGCCGCCGTCATGTCTGTTTCTGTGTTTCATATCACGATACATATATCCCGATATATCTTACGTCAAGATATATCGGGATATGTTTTTCTACCCCTAACCCGGCAGGCCACCACGCAAAAGACCACCAGAGGCAATTCTGTTGAAAAAACAGGCTGCTTCTGCAAAAAACATCTGTCGCGCCCGGTTTCACCATGGAGTGCCGAAAGTGAAGTTTTCCCTGCGGCAGATCGAATATTTTGTCGCTACGGCCGAAACAGGCTCCATCGTACAGGCCTCGCGACAGATTCCGATCTCACAGCCCGCCATATCCGCCGCCATTGCGCATCTTGAAAGCGTGTTTGGGGTTTCGCTCTTTATCAGACACCATGCGCAAGGGCTGGCCCTCACCCCCGAAGGCCGGGTTGTGCTGGAAGAAGCCCGCACTCTTCTGTTGCAGGCACAGGAACTGGGGAGTTCGCTCAACGGCATGCTGGGCCGCGTGCAGGGCGAAGTGACCGTGGGCTGCATGACCACACTTTTCCCGCTTCTGGCCCCTGACCTTATCCAGCGCTTCAGTGCCACCTACCCCGAAGCACGGCTGCACGTGATTGCGGGCCATCATGAGGAACTGAGCGAAAAGCTCCGTGGCGGCGAAATTTCGGTCATGATCAGCTACAACATGACCATGCCGCCCGCTATCAGCTTTCAGCCGCTCTCGGCACTCCCGCCTTATGTCTTTACCTCGGCGGATCATCCTTTCGCCCGGAAAAAGCGCGTGCACCTGCGTGATCTGGCCGAGGAGCCCTTTCTGCTGCTCGACCTGCCTTTTTCACGCGATTATTTTCTTCAGCTTTTTTCAAGTGCAGGCATTACGCCGCGGATCGCTGGGCATTATCCGAGCATGGATGTCATCCGTAGCCTTGCTGCACGCGGTGTCGGGTTTGGCATGGGTAATGCCCGCCCCCGTAACCAGCACGCCCTTGACGACAAGCCACTGGCCTATCTGGCGCTGACCGATGGGTGCGCGCCTCTTATCTATGGTCTGTTCACCATCACGGAGCAGAGGCTGCCGCTCAGGGTTTCCGCTTTTGTGGATATGTGCCTGAGCGAACTTTCGGGCCAGCCCCTACCCGGCACCATCGCTGACGATAGCGACTGACAAACAAGCCACACGCGCCACCACTACGGCAGCATTAAACCCAGAAGCAAGACCGCGCATGGAAACAGACTGTGACCGGCATAAAAAAACAACCGATCACAGAAACTGTTTTTTTCAAAAACCCTCAGTAGACACGCAGCGTATTACAGCAGACACAAACCGCTGCGTGATGATGCCCGGCCGATCTGTGCCGCAGGCTGAAATGAGCGTTCATCAAGCTTGAACTGCGCGACCAGACGGGCCAGCTCATCCGACATTGTGGAAAGATTGTGACTTGCAGCGGCACTTTCCTCAGCAACGGCAGCATTCTGCTGGGTGGTCTGCTCCATGTCCGTCATGGCAATGCCAATCTGGCTCATGCTGGATGACTGTTCCTGTGCTGCAGAAGCAATATTGGAGACCAGAACGTTAATGTCCTGAATCTGCGTCACAATTTTCTGGAGCAGCTCTCCCGTTTCACGCACCAGCGCAACCCCGGCCGCCACATGCGTGCCAGACCGACTGACCAGAGCGGAAATATCTTTCCCCGCTTCGGCTGAACGCTGGGCCAGAACACGCACTTCGCTCGCCACCACGGCAAAACCACGCCCTACATCGCCAGCCCGTGCAGCCTCTACACTCGCATTGAGTGCAAGGATATTGGTCTGGAAGGACAGATTGCCAATAATACCCACAATGCTGGCGATCTCTTCGGACGATTTTTCAATTTTGTTTATGGCATCAACCGTATTCTGCACAACCGTGGCGGACTGCATGGCATCGCCCCGCGCGGCATCGGCCAGTTTATGCGCCTGCTGCGTTTCTTCGGTTGTCTGGCGAATCCGGCGCGTAACCAGCGCCAGCGCAGCCGAGGTTTCCTCCAGCGTTGCCGCCTGCTGTTCTGTCCTGCGCGACAGATCATCGCTGCTCTGACGGATACCATCGGCATTGGCCATGACATCCTGCGTGTTGCCGGATATCCGCTTCATGGTGTCTTCAAGACGTTCGGCCATGGCGTTGAAGTTTTCCTTCAACACCTCAACCCGCGCAGGCATGTTGCTCTCGATCCGGTAGGTCAGATCGCCATCCGACAGGGCCGCCAGCGCCTCGGTAATGACAGTGATGACGTCGCGGTCTTCCTGAGCGCGGTGTTCACGCTCGGCCTGAGCCGCCGCACGGGCTTCATCCGCCACTTTGTTGAGCTGGATGAAATAATGATACATCACAACGGATATATCGGACATCACAGACCGAACAAGAGACTCGATAAGCTGGTTCCTGTTACCACTGAACAGGGACTTTTTCTTGACCAGAGTCTCTACAAGACCGCTGACATACTGCGCGTATACCTGACTGAGATAGCGGATATAATCCACCTCGCCAGCCAGACGGTTGGCAATGCGCTCTTGCACGGCAAAATAATCATCGCAGAAATTCCCCTGACTGATATAGGAGAATTTCTTTACTTCTTCGGACAGAACATCGCTTTTCATAGCCTGAAGGCTAGAATCCGACGCCCTGTAGGCACGCAGGAGAATTTTTTCCAGATCGCCGTTTACGGCGTTCCATACAGTCTGTCCGGTTTTCTGATCCGCGCTATTCCAGGAAGGAAGCGCCTTTTTGAGATCAATCATGATGTGCACTCCTGCTTCAATAAAATGGTAATCATGTTCAAAAAAAAATGCAATTGTTTACTTTTTATAAATTTCTCTTAACCTGACAGAATAAGAAAAATAAATATCCATTTCATTCCCTTTAACAAAAGAGGCATCGCCTTCACTTCCGTTAAGGACATTTATAGTAACCACATCCTGGGCAGTCGGCTTCGGCGTTGAAATCAAATACCCCTGCGCCTCTGTGCACCCCTCAAATACAATGCTGCGGAACTGTTCTTCTGTTTCGACACACTCGGCCACAACGGGAATACCAAGCCGCTTGCCTATGTCGGCCGCGGCTTTCACCACCGAAGCGCATTCGGCTCTTTCGACCATATCCCGCACGAAGGAACCGTCGATCTTGATCTTGTCCACATGGAATGTCCGTAGATGAGAAAAGGAGGAATACCCGGTGCCAAAATCATCCAGCGAAAGGCGCACACCCATTGCGTGCAGCCGGTGCAGATCGGCCAGAACATCGGCATCTTCCGACAGGGCCGCAGTTTCCGTTATCTCGATTTCCAGCCGTTCAGCAGGCAGCCCCGTTTCGCGCAATGTCTCCATGACAGCCGGAACAAGGGACTGCCTGCCGAACTGCCGCCCCGATATATTGACCGCAACCCGCGCCGAATCCTCCCAATGCAACGCATCAGAACAGGCTCGCTTCAGCACAAAAGCACCCAGATGCCTGATCAGATCGGTTTCTTCGGCTATCGGCACGAAGCTGGCAGGAGACACCCAGCCCCATAAGGGCCGATACCAGCGCACCAGCGCCTCACGCGTGCTGACCCGACCGCTGCTGACATCCATGATCGGCTGGTAAAAAACAAACAGCCCCTCGCCTGTTTCCAGCGCATGCCGCAGGTCCTGCTCAAGCTGCATACGCTCAAGCAGATGCCGCTCCATATCGGGATGAAAAAACCCGACCGCGCCTTTACGACCACTTTTGGCCACACGCATGGCAATATCCGCCCGCGCAATCAATCGATCACTGCTGGTGCCATGCTGGGGTCTTTTCACTATACCAATAACCGCCGCAACACCGGGCAGCATTTTCTGCCCCAGCCAATAAGGACGGCCCAGAACCTCCGCCAGCATATTGGCAAAACGCTCAAGGCGCTCACGCTCAGCATAAGGAACAATTACGGCAAACTGACTCTCTTCCAGCCGCCCTATATGGCTTTCCGGCTCCGATTGGCACGCCAGACGTAAGCGGTCCGCCACCTGAACAATCAGCCCTTCGCCAACATGGCGTCCATTCAGGTCATTCACTGTTTCAAAGCCAACCAGACTAATCAGCAGGACACCCGCCACCAGAGGCGCTCCCTCTCCGGGGCTGATACGCTGGCTAAAGGCATGCCGGTTTTCCAGCCCCGTCAGCGCATCATGATGCGCGAGCTTCCAGATATGAGCTTCCGCCTCCACCTGTTTGGTCACAATCGACCATGTCAGAACGAGAATGGCCCCTTCAGCCTCCTCCAGCGCGACACGCGAAATTTGCAGGTCCAGCGTTTCCGCTCCAAGGCGGATACGGGCATGGTGGGGCAGACAGGCGCCCCCTGAAAGGATGTGCCGCTGATGAGCTGGATTTTTATGAAAAATATCAATGGTGGAGCCTAGTATGCTGTCCACCTTACGCGGCAGAAGAGCCTCTATCTGCTTCAGCAGATATATTGACGTTTTATTAACATAGCTAATTACGAATGTTTCTGGATCAACCGCCATAATAGCGACGGGCAAATCATCCAGTATTTTAGTGTAAAATTTTGCATTCATGCCAAGAAAATCAAATTTTATAGGCAGCCCCTGCCCTTCCTCGTCATGACTTTCTGCAAAATCCACCATTTGGAAATTCCATTATGTAAAAATAAAAATGAAACCACACCCACAATAAAGACAAAAACAAAGTGAAATAAGGAAATGAAAATTAGGCGGAACTCAATACAATACAAACATATAAATGGAATTTTTGTTCTTTATATATTTGCGAAAGTTCTACCTTGCGCAGTATAAAAAAATTTCATACTGCACTAGAACTAGTTTACACATGTACGAAAAATGTGTTAATTTTAACGATATAGCGGAGTATATAATGTCCTTACATAAGGAATACATTTTCGCAAAAAATCGTGCTGAAAAGTCAGAACTTTCGCAACACGATTTTTTCAAGTGCTATATATATGATTAATCAAAAAAACGTGGTTGATATCGATCCCCTTTATCTAGACTTGAGTGATAAATACCATGTTGATCGGATATGCACGCGTCAGCACTGAAGATCAAACTCTTTCAGTTCAAATGAAAAACCTCAAGGAGGCTGGCTGTACTGTCATATTCAAAGAAAAAATATCTGGGGCCATAAGAAAAAGACCTGAGCTTCAGAAATTATTAAAAAAGGTTAAGAAGGGCGATATTCTGGTTGTACATCGTCTGGACAGGTTGGCACGTTCCACGCAGCATCTTCTGGAAATTACGGATTACCTCCGCACCAAGGATACTGGCCTGCGTTCACTTTCAGAACCATGGGCCGACACGACCTCTGCCGCGGGTCGCATGATCCTGACCGTTTTTGCCGGTATTGCTGAATTTGAACGTGCGCTGATCCGCGAACGCACAGCGGAAGGACGAAAGCTCGCACGGGAGCGCGGCATCCATATGGGCCGCCCCTCCAAGCTAAAACCCCATGAAGCCGAAACCGCCCGCAAACTGATTACGGAAGAACAGGTTGCGGTGTCCGAAGTCGCGACCCGATACGGCGTGCACAAAACCACCATCTACCGCCTTGTGGCCGCAGCACAGCGGACAAAGTGCTCCAAGCACTGAAACCGCAAGCTACAGGACCACAAACAGAAAAGGCGCGGGGTTTCCCCCACGCCTTCTTCCTATGCGGACAATGCGCAGAGGCCCTTATCTTTTATAGATAGGGAAGCGTGCACACAGAGCCTTGACGCGGGTATGGACGGCCTGTTCCACCGCCGCATCGCCCTCGCCACCAGAGGCGGCCAGCGCGCTCAGCACTTCGTCGATCATCTCGCCAATTTCGCGGAATTCCGCCT
>NZ_JBDNWF010000023.1:0-38864 GCF_047721125.1 Acetobacter papayae
GCCATGCCGCGCGGATATGGGGGCTTATCCGTGACCCTGCCCCCGGCAGGCTCAGCTACGCCCTGCGCATAGCCGCCGGGTGCACCGCCACCGTACTGGTGGGCGAAATCTGGCAGGTGCCCGACCTTGGCGTACCGGCACTGGTTGCGCTGGCATTATGGCAGAAAGACCGCGTGACCAATGTTGTAGCGGGTGTGGCGCTGAACCTGCTTGTTGTTGTGCTGCTGGCTGCCATTTACGCCGTAGTGCGCCTGACGCTGGACCACACCGTAATATTCGTGGCGTATATCACGGTGCTGAGTTTCTGCTTTTTCTTTCTAGGATCAGCCAGCAAGCTCAAGCCTGTCGCCTATATGCTGGGGCTTATCATCATTTATGGTCTGGTGGCGGTGGAAGAAGTCCCTATTGGGGAAATCATAACCCGCGCGCTGCTGTATACAGACCTGTTCCTGCTTGTGCCGGGGGCAGTCATGGTGGTGCTGGGCCTGCTGATCTGCCCCTCCCCCCGGCAGGTCGCGGCTGAAGGCATTGCCGCGCGCCTTCGTGCCAGCGCCATGCTGCTACGGGGTGCCAGCCCGCAGGAACAGACCCACGCCGCCCTGCTGCTACGCGCCGGAGGAGCCGAAATGCTCAAGGCGCTGACCATGGCCAAGCTGGAATATCTGTGGAAACCATCAGACCTCGCCTGCCTGCATCAGGCGGCAAATTCTTCCGTAACCCTGCTTGCTCTGGCGCACGCGGCACAGGCCGAAGGGGCCACCGCCCCCCAGAGCCTGATAACAACTCTTGAAGATATGGCGGATATTTTTTCACACGCCCGCTATCCGGTTGATATTACGGCACCAGATATTCCAGCCGGGCAGCCTGCCCTGCAGGCCATTGCCACGCTGCTGACGGTCTTTACCGTGCCGGAAGCCAAACCTGCCCCGGACAAAACCGAGAAAAAGAAAAAGGACGGTTTTTTCACCGCCGATGCCTTCACTAACCCCGAGCATGTGCGCTTTGCGGTCAAAGGCACGGCAGGGGTCATGATCAGTTATGTATTTTTCCGCTCCATTAACTGGCCGGGCATTCATACCTGCATCATCACCTGCTTTATCGTAGCCCTGCCCACCACGGGCGAGATGGTCTCCAAACTGACACTGCGTATCGTCGGGGCGTGTATCGGCGGGGCCATTGGTATTCTTTCGATCATTTTCATATTGCCGCACATGCAGGGCATTACCGCTTTTCTGATCTTGGTTGCCGTTGTTTCTCTTCTGGCCGCGTGGATCAAAACGGCTGATGAGCGCATTGCCTATTCGGGCTTTCAGATCGGCCTTGCCTTTTACCTGAGCGACCTGAGCGGCTTTGGCCCCACAACCGACATGACAACCGCGCGGGATCGTATAGTTGGCATTCTGGTGGGCAATTTCATAACCTATGCCGTGTTTACAACATTCTGGCCCACCAGCGCCTATGCGGGCATAGCTCCCTGCCTTAAGGCCGTTACCACCCAGCTTGAAAAACTGCGCCGGGCGGTGGGGCCACAGGCCCGGGCCAATGTCATGGCCAGCCTGCAATCCGCCCTTTCAGAAGGCGAACGTCAGGTTGAATACGCCCTCGCGGAACCGCTTCACATGCGACGGAGCATGAAAAACTTTGATGCCCTGCAAAGCGCCTTTACCGATGCCGAACAGATTGGCACCGATATTCTCGAAGGCACGCCCCCCGATCCGGTACACCGTATTGCCGCACTGGAAAAACTGACATCATGAGGATCCGCCCCACCCTGCCGCTCATGGCGGTTCTGGCCTCAGTTCTTGCTGGCTGCGCCACATCGGAACTCGCAACCGCACCAGCCGCCCCCAACCAGCCATGGCAGCCCGACACCAAAGCCGATGGCAGTGTCGTGGCCGCTCATGCAGGCGGCAAAAAAGGTCTGGCCCTCCCGCCGGGTTACACCCTGCCCTCAGACCCGCATGTGGTGACACTGGGCGACTCTCCCCTGCTGCCACCGCAGGGCGGCCACCCCTACACGCTGGCAGAACTGATCGACACCGCACAGTCCTCCAACCCGCAAACCCGTGTGGCGTGGAATACGGCGCGCGATGCCGCACTGGCGGTAGGGATTATCAAAAGCACCTACCTGCCCACCCTCACCGCAACCGTAGTGGGCGGTATCTCCCACAGTGATGGGCAGACCAACAACGCAGCGCTAGATATCAATAACGCCTATTCGCTAAACGCGGATGGCACGCCCCAGCACCACAACACCAATACGGGCGAGGTTCAGACACTGGGCCTGCGGTGGCTGCTGTTCGATTTTGGTCGCCGCGAAGCCCTTGTCCGCAGCGTGCGCGAACTCCAGCTTGCAACAAACGTGCTGTTTACCGCCACACATCAGAAAATCATCTACGCGGTTACAATAGCGTTCTATACCCATGCCGCTGCTGCAAACCGTGTTGTGCTACTCCGCACCTCTCTGGATAACGCCAAGCGGATACAGGCGGCATCCGAAGCCCGACTGAAACAGGGGCAAGGCACGATTGTTGATGTCACACAGGCCCAGCAGGCCACGGCTCAGGTCAACCTGCGTCTGGTGCAGGCCGAAGGGCAGGAGCAAAATACCTATATGGCCCTGCTGAGCGAGACCGGGGCTTCGACCTCATCGCAAATCAAGCTTGAGGACGTATCGGGCCGCCCGTTAACCATGGAAGACGTGCGCTTTAGCGATGAAATGGTCAAACAGGCCGTAGCCCGCAGGCCCGATGTACTGGCTGCCTATGCTGCGGCGCGCTCAGCGCGCAACCGCATTACCGCCGCGCGTGACGCCTTTCTGCCCAGCATTTTCATGACCGGCAACGTCTCCTACGCCACGGGCAGCATGAACCTGACCTCCATGCCCAGTGCTGGCAGTGATTCCACCTCCACCCTCAATCTGTCCGGCAACCGCTTCAGCACCCTGCTGCTGGGGGGCATCAGCGTACCAATCTTTGATGGCGGCATGCGGGCCGCCGCCGTCAAACGTGCGCAGGATCAGTCCGACAGTGCGGAAGCCACGTTGCGGCAGACCGTCAATGACTCCATCAAGCAGGTTGTCATGGCTGAAAACGCGCTGCACACCAGCCTGAGCTCCTATACGGCTTCCACCAGACTATCTGTTGCCTCGCATACCGGTTTTGATGCAGCCCTTGCCGCTTACCGGAACGGGGTGGGCTCAATCACACAGACAGAACTAGCGGGGAATGGCCTGTCAGATGCGGATATCAGCCGCTCGGATGCGTATTACGCCTCGCTGATGGCCGCAGCCGGTCTGGCCTTTGCCACCGGCGCATTGGGCGATGCTCAAAGCATGGGCGAACCGCAGCAGGAAATTGAACCGCCCTGAGGCAGCCCGCGCACTGACTGAGCCGGTGCCGGTATGGCATCGGGCTCAGAACGAGCAAAAGCTTTCGCCAGATAAAAGCATTTTCTGCTCACCCGGAAAAAGCGCTCAATTTTTCAAGAAAAATTGTGGTGCACCCGAAGAGACTCGAACTCCTAACCCCCAGATTCGTAGTCTGGTGCTCTATCCAGTTGAGCTACGGGTGCACTGTGAGGCGGGTTTTAGCGGAACCTGACCGACCCGACAAGCCCGAAAATGCAGTTTTTTCATTTTTTTTACACAAGCCTGAAAAAACCGCGCTTTTCTCTACTTTTCCGGCCTTTTCAATGTGATATGCGCCCGGCAGTCCGAAGCGCCATACACGCCTTCGAACGTATCCCCCACGGGATGGGCCTCAAACACCAGCACTACGGGGTGGTTCTTGTTGTCCTGCAAAACAAGCTGGGCATGATAATGCTGCTTCTGCTTGTCCGGCACGCCGCGCAGAACCAGCGTGCCTGTCTGTGGGGCAAACAGCATATGCTTGGGCATGATCTGCATCAGCGATTCTTCCGCGGTCGGGCAGTTGCTGCCCTTGTCGCGCACCAGCGTGCCCACCCAGTCTCCATAGGGGTCTTCCGCGGCACTGGCTGCATGGGCGGCAGGGGCAAGCGCCGGTGCGCCAGCCGCCGCACAGCCCCCCAGAACAACCGCAAGCCCCACCATGGGGACGCAAGCCTTGCGCGAAACACGGCGCAACACCCGTGCGCGAAGGAAAGAACGAAGCATGACAATACCCTTCAGACCAGAAAACAGGACAGCAGCCCGCACCCGACTGTGCGGCCCTTCGGTGTTGCGGGCAAGCCATGGCCGCGGCCCTGTCCGGCCCGCTGGTGGTTTTTGTGGGTGACGCACGGATGCCATGGCTTTATACCCGGCCCTGTCAAAGCGAAGTAACCCGTAAACCCGCCATGGCTGGTTGATGCCCGCGAACCACCCTTGTAGATGAAGCAGGGTAACCCGGTTCCGTACCGTCACCCAAGCCGCCTGGAAAGACAAGCAAGCCCATGTCCGCTGCCCCCACCGCGCCTGTTTCCTCTGTCACACTGGATGAGAGCCTGCATCAGGATCGTATTCTGATCCTGGATTTTGGCAGCCAGGTGACACAGCTGATTGCCCGCCGTGTGCGCGAGAGCGGGGTGTATTGCGAAATCTGGCCTTTCACCACCGACCCGGCACGCATCAAGGCCTTCGCGCCGCGCGGCATCATTCTTTCCGGTGGCCCGGCAAGCGTGAACGGCCCGGATGCACCGCGCATTCCTGAAATCGTGTTCGATATGGCTGTGCCTGTTCTGGGCATCTGCTACGGGCAGCAGGCCCTGTGCAAGCAGCTCGGCGGGGAAGTGGAAAGCGGCGACCACCGTGAGTTCGGCCGCGCTTTTGTCGATATCGTCGAAGACTGTGCGCTGTTCCGTGGCGCATGGGCGCGTGGTGGCCGCGAGCAGGTATGGATGAGCCATGGTGACCGCGTAACCGCGCTGCCGCCGGGCTTCCGCACTGTGGCTATCAGCGAAGGCGCACCCTTTGCCGTGATCGCGGATGAAGGGCGCAGGCTGTATGGCGTGCAGTTCCACCCCGAGGTGGTACACACCCCCCATGGCGCGGCCCTGCTGCGCAACTTCACGCATAATGTTGCGGGCTGCTCGGGCACATGGACCATGGCTGGTTTCCGTGAAATGGAAATCGCGCGGATTCGCGAACAGGTCGGCACCGGCCATGTCATCTGCGGTCTGTCCGGCGGGGTGGATTCCTCCGTGGCGGCCGTGCTGATCCATGAAGCCATTGGTGATCAGCTTACCTGCATTTTCGTGGATCATGGCATGCTCCGCGCGGGCGAGGCCGAAGAGGTTGTGAGCACCTTTCAGGGCCAGTTCAACATCCGCCTTATCCACCGCGATGCCTCCGACCTCTTCCTGTCAGCCCTCGATGGCGTGACCGACCCCGAAATCAAGCGCAAGACCATCGGCCGCCTGTTTGTCGAAGTGTTTGAGGAAGAAGCCACCAAGCTCGGTGGTGCGCAATTCCTTGCACAGGGCACGCTCTACCCCGACGTGATCGAGAGCGTAAGCTTTACCGGCGGGCCGTCCGTTACCATCAAGTCGCACCACAATGTGGGCGGGTTGCCTGAGCGTATGAACATGAAGCTGGTGGAACCCCTGCGCGAACTGTTCAAGGACGAAGTGCGCGACCTCGGGCGTGAGCTGGGTATTCCCGAAAACATCGTCGGGCGTCATCCCTTCCCGGGGCCGGGCCTGTCCATCCGCATTCCCGGCGCACTCACACGCGAGAAACTGGACCTGCTGCGCAAGGTAGACACCGTTTTTCTGGAAGAAATCCGCGCCGCTGGCCTGTACGATGCCATCTGGCAGGCGTTCGCCGTGCTGCTGCCTGTCCGCACCGTAGGCGTGATGGGCGATGGCCGCACCTACGATCAGGCCTGCGCACTACGTGCCGTTACCAGCACGGATGGCATGACCGCGGATGTCTACCCCTTCGACATGGGCTTCCTGACCCGCGTGGCCGGTCGGATCGTCAACGAAGTGCGCGGCATCAACCGCGTAACGTATGACATCACCTCCAAACCCCCCGGCACCATTGAGTGGGAATAACATCCCGCTCCTGACCCCGGTCTGACAGGCCGGGCGCGGCATACTCGCCGCGCCCGGCTTTTTTATGCTTCAGCCGTGCAGGCGGGTAGCGATTTCGGCCACGCGCTTGGCGTACAGCCGAACCGTTTCCACATCACCTGCGGGAATTTCATCCACGCTAGCATCCGCTGGGCTCTGCACAAGAGCGCCAACAGACCCGCCAAGGTTGTTAACGTCAGAACGGGTAGCGGCCTTGGTGTTGGCCGGAGCAAGCCCGAGGCTAACCCAGATACCACCCTGCTGGGATGCCAGCGTTTGCAGGAAAATAAGGGTAACCTGCTTGTCGCCATTCAGGCTGGCGCTGTTGGTAAAACCACCGAACACCTTGTCCTGCCATGCACGGGTAAACCATTTTTTGGATGTGGCATCAGCAAATTTCTTAAACTGCCATGGCACGGATCCCATATAGGTCGGCGCACCGAAAATAATGGCATCCGCCGCATCCAGCGTGGCCCATCCGGCTTCTGGCACGTTGCCTTCCGCATCGACCTCAACCAGTTCGGCCCCGGCGGCCTGTGCTGCCGCAACCGCGATCTGTTTCGTGTGGCCGTAGCCTGAAAAATAAACAATGACCGTTTTAGCCATGATCGTTCCTGCCTCTGTTAGACGTATCGACGGATACGCGGCCCGCATGGTATATTTTTGAAACCAACCCAACAAGAAGTTACCTCGCGGTAACCATGCCGAAAGAAAAACAGCGTGTCCGCCAGCCCCAGCTCCGCCACCCAAACTGCCGATGATTACAATGTCTGTGCAAAAAACTGCCCGGCCAGAATGGTGTTTGAACGGCTGGCAGACAAATGGACACTGCTGATCATACGGGTTTTGTGCCAGGGGCCATGCCGGTTCAATCAGTTGCGCCGTGAAATCGAAGGAATTTCGCAAAAAGCGCTCAGCCAGACCCTGCGCAAGCTGGAGCGTGACGGGCTGGTAAGCCGCACGGCTTTTCCCACGGTGCCTGTCACGGTGGAATACGCCCTGACCCCACTGGGCGAGACGCTCTCAAACCGGATTGCCCCCCTGCTGTGCTGGGCGGAAGATCAGATCCAGCATGTGCTCGAAGCCCAGCGCCAATACGACAGCCGCCAGTAGAAAGCCTGTGCATTGCCCGCCTGCATCAGATAAAAATAACCTTCAAAACCGGATGGTTCCGTCTTTTCTGGGGTGATGCGTGTCGTTCCTTCGCAGTTTTGTCATCAATCTTGAGCACGATCACACGCGGCGCGCCCATATGCAGGCGCAGCTTGAGGCACTCGGCATGCAGGCGGAGTTTGTGCCCGCTGTTAATGGCCGCGCGCTCTGCGCGGCTGATTACGCGCTATACGACCGCCAGAAAGCCCTACGTATCTACGGCGTTGAAATGATGGATACCGAAATCGGATGCTATCTGAGCCACTACCGTCTTTACGAACGCATGGTGCGCGAGGCCATACCGGTTGCCCTGATCATGGAGGACGATATTGAAATCAGTCCGGCATTTCCGGCCATTATCAACGAACTGATTGCCGATCCAACACCCCCATGGCTGGCGGTCCGTTTCGAATCCCTGCGCGGTCGCGTGCGTGAGGCAAAGACGACCAAATTCAAAGGCGAATGTGTAAAACAGCTCCATAATGCAGGACTTTATCGCCTGCATACACATGTGCTGGGTTTTGGCGCCTACCTGATCCGCCGGGAAGGGGCAGAGCATATGCTCCGCTATGGGCAGCGCATTTTCATGCCCATAGACCAGACCATGGACCGGTATTGGGAAAACGGCATTACGCCTTATATTGTCAGGCCTTTACCGGTGCATCAGAGGCAGGATTTTGAATCCCGCATAGGGGCCCGCCCCCCCAGCCGCCATGTGGGGCAGCCGCTACGGGTGCAGATAGCCAGAAGAGGGCAAAGACTATCCGACGGGCTACACAAGCGACTGCACGCCGTGCGCAACCGGGACTGAAAGCCCCTTATCAGAACAGAGATAATGCGGCCCTACGTATCATGAGCCCAGCAGAAAACGTGTCAGCTTGCCTACCTACGCAGCTGGGCCAGGGGCCCAAAAAAACCTGTCCGCCACCATAGCTGCCTTCCATCAACAGAATAAACCCGTCTATCAGCAAATCGGGATCGGCAGGCAGCAGCGAGAACACGACACCGTTGCTGATGCGCATTAATGGAATGCTAAAAAGCCTACCGTGCAGATTGTGCAAGAAAAAATCGCGTTATAACGCCCAAGCCCCTGTGCCGGCCTCAATCCCTCAGGATCTTGAGCCGGGCGAGATCACGACACAGCCGCTCAGCTTGCGGCAGGCATCCTGTGCCTGACCATGCGACAGGTTAACCAGCCGGGCGCGATAAAGCTTGCCACCACGGCCGGGAACCGGTGCCACCTGCGGGCGGGCCTGCGCAAGCAGCACCTGTGCCCGCTGGCGGGCCTGCCCCGTAGCCTGCTGCGCCAATGCCGCGCTACCAAACGCCCCAACCTGAATGGCCCAATTATGCAGCCCGCTCTCACGGGCCTGCCGCGTCATGAGCGGTACGGGCTCAGCCTGCGCTGCGGGAAACAGCCCGAAATGCACCCCATGCGTCCCCGAGCCGGAGCCGGACGATGTGCCCGCACGCGTATCCGGTGCGGCCACCGGGCTGGTATCGACCGCATCATCATCCTGCGGGGCAGCCTGTTCCGCCGCACTGTCAGCACCCGAAAGCTGCGCCACCTGCACGGGAGCAGAAGCGGCATCCTGCGCAGGAGCCGCTGCCCCGCTCTGGGATGAAGCCATACGGCTGGCCCATGCAGCGCGCACCGCCGCCGCACTATCGGAAGCGGCACTGCTGCTGGCAGCGGTATCGGGGGATGCCGTATCGTTACCGATCACGTCTGCCACCTGCACGGGCTGTTCCACCGCCCCCTTGTGGCTCCATGCAGTCTGCACGGCGCTGATTTCATGCGCACTCGCCGGCCCCGCCGCCCGGGCGGCGGCACGGGCCATGGGGTCATGGCTGGCAACCAGCAGATCCGCCTGTGATCGGTTGCTAGGCGACACGCCCACAATACGCCGCCCGATGGAAGCAACGTAATTGCGTGTCTCACGCGGCAGGGTGCGGTTGCGGGTTAGAAAATCCTCCAGCCGCCCCGGCCCTGCATTATAGGCTGCAAGAAACCCCGGAGAGCCGTAAACATCATAAAGCTGACGGATATACGCCGTGCCCGCCATGATGTTGTCATGCGGTTCGTAGGCGTCATCTCCCAGACTATAGGTGGCACGCATTTCATCATATGTGGGGGGCATAAGCTGCATCAGCCCCATGGCACCGGGGCCGGATGTAACAAGCTGGCCGTTATGGAACAGCCGCCCGCCCGATTCCTGCACGATCACGGCGCGTACCCATGGCTCTGGCACGTCAAATCTCTGCGAAGCCTCATGCACGTAAGGTCCCCACGGGTCTTCCGGCGGGCCGGGTGGCGTATAATAGGCGCGGGCATGGGCGCGGTAACGGGCGGCTTCCTCCTCCACCGGCATGGATACGGTCTCACCCGGATGGCCCGCACAGGCCGCCAGTACGGACAAAAGGCCCAGCGCCATGAACGCACGCGCAAGCTTGCCGCCCACAGAGGGTTCAGCCCCGTGTGGCGTGTCCATTTTCCGCTCTTCCCGCACCTGCCTGCGGCACTGGCTGGCTGCCATGCTGCTTGATCCACCCTTCGCATGAAACTGGCCGGGCCCTATGACTGAATAGCCCACCAGCAACCGTGTGCATGACACGCCGGACACCCACCCGACCGGGCCGGTCATACCCGACTGGCACTATACCCCGCCCCGGACAGGGCGCAAGAAAAGCCGCACGCCCTGCGGCTACAGCATGATTTTGGTCTTTGCATGGCAGAGCGGGTCATCCACGCCTCCATTTTCATTTCGATATGGTTACGTTCTTGCCCACACCGGGTGATCCTGTTCTTATGGACCATCGTCCAGACTTATCCGCACCAAGAGAAAAGACCCGCAATGACCGGAAAACTGCATTATCAGAACCGTGGCTCCTACGGCGACAGGATCATTCCCGCCGCCGACATACCCGCTTTGCCGCCCCCGCCCTATCAGAACAGCTTTCCCGTAAAACTGCCCGATGGAGACTGGGCTGAACTGCCTTTTCTCGCTCTACCGGATGATTTCAGCACCGCCATTGCGTATCTGTGCATCACGGAAAACTCGTTCGATCTGGAAGACAGGCTCAGCACCGCCATGGCCGATCTGGCGCGCCCGCTAGCCCCCGATATTGTGGTGGGCATGCCAACGCTGGGCATGGTGCTGGCGGCCTCCGTGGCCAAAAAGCTGGGCCATCCGCACTATGTGCCGCTCTCCTACTCGCGCAAATTCTGGTTCGAGGATGAGCTATCCACCCCAGTTGTTTCCATTACCAGCCCGCTCAAGCCCAAGACGGTTTTTATAGACCCGCGCATGCTCTCCCGACTGGAAGGCAAACGCATCCTTTTGGTGGAAGACGTGATTTCGACCGGCGGCACGGTGCTGGCCGAGCTTGAGCTGATGAAAAAACTGGGCGGCAATGTTGTAGGCGTCATTACCGCCATCAAGGAAACCAATGTGTGGCAGAAAACGCTGGGCGATGCCTCGGCGGATTACCCGGCACTGGTGCATGCTCCTGTCAGTTGCCCGCTCTTTCGCAAGGTACCCGGCGGCTGGGCACCGGACATGGCCACCATGCCAACAGAATAGCGGCTACAGTATGGGGAGCGTTCGCGCACCCCATACCTCCGCGCGCCTGAACAGGTGTAGAGAAAACCGCCTTAGAGCAGCTTGGTCATTTTCAGAACCAGCCATGTGCCCAGCATGATCAGAAAACACAGCCCACCGGCATCGATCGTGCCCCAGTTGCCCGAGGTCAGGAACATGCCACCCGTGTTCATGCCGAAAAAGCCGGTTACAAATGTTGCCGGCAGCATCAGCGTTGTGCCAACGGACACGATATACAGACGCCGGTTGGTTTCTTCCGCCTGATTGGATGTGAGTTCATCCTGCAAGGAGCGCGCACGGTCCTGCAAGGCCAGAAGGTCATCCAGCGCTGCGTGAACCTGCCGCTGCGAACGATCGCTCAGATCATCCTCGGCCCATTCAGGCAGTTCCAGTTCCTCATCACGAAACAGGCGGTCTACCGGAGCCAGCACGCGGCGCAGTTCGGTAGAACGGCGGCGCACGATACCCAGCAGACTGCTGACCCGCCCCAGATCCGTATCGCGCGAGATATCGAGCAGCACATCTTCAGTGCGGTCAAGCAGGTCATCCAGCCGGGCGAAATCGCGCCGCAGGGTATCGGCAAATTCGAGCAGTGCGCGGTCCACCACCTTGGCGGGCGAACGCGGCACAAGCCCGCGCTGGAGTTCATGATACACCACCCCCAGAGCCGGAATCGGGTGGCGGCGGGTTGTCAGCAGCAGGTCGGGCTCCAGCACAAAGCGCCATGTGCTGACATTACGTTCATCATCGGTGGAGGTATCGTCAAACGCGGGGAGTGCGCCAAACACAATATCCCCATCACTATCCAGCCGGGTGCTGCGCTCCACATTGGTCAGCACCTGCCGCACATCTTCAGGCAGAGAGGGAATATTTTCGATCTGGGTGCGAGAAAGCGTATGCACGATATCGAAGTGGAACCACGCCCAGCCCCCTTCCCCGTCAAATTCGGGGGGGAAGGCACCTGTCATCAGACGGTGGTGCACCACCTCACGGTCCAGTTCCACGGGTTCATGCCCAAAACGGCAGAAAATGCCCCAGACCAGCCCATCGCGCGGCGAAATACCGGCCTCGCCCTGCTCAAGCAGCATCGACCCGCCGGGCAGAGATGCCCGAGCGGGAAAATCCGTGGCCGCGCCACCAGCCCGGAACCGGGAGGATGAGGAGATTCCAACCATCACGACACTCCCGCCTGCACCCTTACGGCCTGCGCCACGCCGCTCTGGCGTGGCCATTCATGGATATATCCTTACCATGCTGCCGAAAGGCGCGCAAAAGCCCCGCCGCCCATGGCAGCGGCGGCCATTAGCGCCAGTTGGGGCCAGAACGCACCGGGGTCAGGCCCGACAGGTCATGCGCAACACGCAGCCCGCCACCAGCCCGACGGCCACCACGCGCACCACCGCGGTTCTCGCCCGCGGCCCCCGTGCCACGGCCTGCACCACCACGGGTATCGGCGTTTTTCTCGGCTCCGGCCTTCAGGGCGGGAGCGGCTGCCAGTTCCGCTTCAAGCTGGGCAATGCGCTTGCGCACGCTCTCACGCAGTGCAGGCGCGGTGTGAGACTTCATGGAAACAAGCGTTTCCTTCAGTTCACGCAACTGCTTCTGCTTTTCCGCCAGTGAGCGACGAATGGGCTGGTTGTCCGACATCTGACCTTGAAACGCACGCATCGTTCTCTCTTCCTCCATACAGAGGCCGCGCGCATGGGTACCGCACGGCAGATTATTGAAAAATACCGGATTCTCCGCCCTTTTACGCATAGGCGGCACAGCCGCAGACCCGCACAGGCCGCCGGCTGAAAAACCGACGGTGTTGCACGAAGTGCGACCGTTTTATGAATTTCGGTGCAGGATCTCCCGCAGCGCATCCAGCAGTGCCTGGCACTGCCCATCCGTTCCGACCGTGATACGAAGCCACGCTTCGGTGCGCTCACCCTTAAGGTGACGGACGATAATCGCTTTCTCCCTCAGTCGGGCAGCCAGTTCGACTGCCTCGCGGTTCGGGTGGCGAGTGTACACAAAATTCGCACAGGACGGCAAGACGTCAAACCCAAGAGCCTCAAGCCCGGCACTCAACTGCGTCCGGCTGGCGATAACCTGCTCGACACACTGCTTCAGCCACGCCTCATCCTCAACCGATGCCTGCGCCCCGGCCTGCGCCAGACGGTCCAGCGGGTAGGAATTAAAGCTGTCCTTGATGCGGGTCAGACCTTCGATCAGCTCCGGCTGGCCAAAGGCAAACCCGACGCGCAGCCCTGCCAGCGCCCGCGACTTGGAGAAAGTCTGCACCACCAGAAGGTTGGGATAGTCAGGCACCAGACTGGCCGCACTCTGCGCGCCGAAATCGACATAGGCTTCATCCACCAGCACCACCCTGTCGGGGTGGCGCTCCAGCAGGCGGCGGATTTCAGCCAGATCAAGCGCCATGCCGGTGGGTGCATTGGGGTTGGCCAGTACGATACCGCCGCATGGCCCGGTATAGTCGTCCACCCCCACACGCATGGCGCCATCAAGCGGCACAAGACGGTAAGGCAGGCTGTACAGGCCGCAATACACCTTGTAAAAACTATAGGTTACATCGGCAAACAGCACCGCTTCGCCATGGCCGAAAAACGCCTGAAAGGCATGGGCCAGCACTTCATCCGACCCGTTACCAACAAACACATGCGAAGGGTCCAGCCCTACGCGCTGGCCCAGCGCCGTACGCAGGGCCAGTGCTTCGGGGTCTGGGTAGAGGCGCAGCGTGTCATCCGCTGCCTCACGCAGGGCCGCCAGTGCACGGGGCGAGGGGCCATACGGCAGTTCGTTCGTGTTCAGCTTGATCAGATTGGCGATACGAGGCTGCTCGCCCGGCACGTAAGGGGTGAGGCGATGAACGAGAGGGCTCCAGAAACGGCTCATATCCGACGCAATCCAGCAAAAAACGACACACGGCATTTTGGCGGGGTCGCCTGTTGCGCCGCGCCAGTCCTGTCAGAAAAAAGAAAGCAAACGCGCCCTCAGGGCTTTTGTGGCTCCTGAGCCAGCACCTGCGCCAGTGCGGCACCACCCTGCCTGCGGGCCAGTTCGATGGCGTTCAGGCCCTCGCCGTCGCGGCGATACGGGTCGGCACCAGCGGCCAGCAGCAGGCGCGCCATATCCTCGCGGCCGAACATAACCGCAAACATCAGCGGCGTACGGCCCACGGCATTGGCGACATCAACCCCCGCCCCGGCCTCCAGCAGCAGGCGTGCGAGCGCCAGATCGCCCTTGAAGGCAACCCCGGCAAGGGCGGTTGCCCCCTTTTCGTCCTGCGCGTCCACATCCGCGCCATGGGCAAGCAATACGCGCGCGGCTTCAAGGTGACCATTATAGGTCGCCAGAATCAGGGGCGTGTAGCCCTTGTCCGTGCGCAGACTGGCCTGCATGCCCGCATCGAGAAAGCGGGCAAGCAGTTCGGCCTCGCCTTCACGCGCGGCATCAAGAAACAGGGCTTCAACCTGGGCGCGGGTAAAATCAGGCGCGCCCCCGCTCTGGCCCTGGCCCGTGCTGTCGGACCCGTGCGGAGTCCGGGCAGACTCTTGCGTCATCATTGATCTCCGGCAAACATGAGTGAAGGACAGACGGCAAAACCATCCATATCCGCACAGCATATCCTGCACGGAGCCAGACGGCAAACATGGCTGCAAACGCCCCCGCCAAGGCCCATACACGCATACATTATGCCCCGCGTAGCAGAATTCTTGCACATCAAAGCAGCGCTCATGACTTGCCGAAAAACCCGGAACCATGGAAATGTGCCCCGCATGTTGTGGGGCTGCCAGCAGACCCCCTATTATTTATGGGCGTCACAAAGGTGAAACTCAGGTGAAGGACAGGTCTGTCATGCGCGTTTCTCTCCCCTCCCCCGCTTGCGCGCCGGAAGGTGTTTCCTCAGGGGCCGCGCACAACGGCGCGCTGGATACGACGTGCATCAACACCATGCGCACGCTGGTGATGGACGCCGTGCAAAAAGCCAATTCCGGGCACCCCGGTGCCGCCATGTCCATGGCGCCGGTGGCCTATACGCTGTGGCAGAACGTCCTGCGCTACGACCCCGCCGACCCGCTATGGCCCAACCGTGACCGCTTTGTGCTGTCCATCGGCCATGCGTCCATGCTCCTGTATACCCTGATCCATCTGGCAGGCATCCGGCAGGTCAAGGATGGCAAGGTCACGGCTGAACCTGCCCTGAGCGTGGCCGACCTTGAGCAGTTCCGCCAGCTTGGCTCCAAAACCCCCGGCCACCCGGAATACGGCCACACCACGGGTGTTGAAACCACAACAGGCCCGCTGGGGGCTGGTTGCGCCACCTCCGCTGGCATGGCCATGGCCGAAAAATGGCTGGCCGCACGCTATAACCGCCCCGGTTTCGAACTGTTCGACCACGCGGTTTACACCCTGTGTGGCGATGGCGACATGATGGAAGGCGTGACCAGCGAGGCAGCCTCGCTCGCAGGGCACCTGAAGCTGGGCAACCTGATCTGGATTTATGATTCAAACCGGATTTCCATCGAAGGCTCGACCGATGTAGCCTTTACGGAAAACGTGGCCGAGCGCTTTGCCGCCTATGGCTGGCAGGTGCTGGACCTGCCCGATGCAAACGACACCGCCACCCTGCAAACACTGCTGACACAGGCCCGCGCCGAAACCGCCCGCCCCACGCTGATCATCGCGCATTCCGTCATTGCATGGGGTGCACCCCACAAGGCGGGCAAAGCTTCTGCCCATGGCGAACCGCTGGGTGCGGAAGAAGTGCGCGAAACCAAAAAGGCGCTCGGCTGGCCCGAAGACAGCCAGTTTCTGGTGCCCGATGGCGTGCTGGAACACCTGCAGGCGGGCCTTGGCGCGCGCGGCGGTGCCGAACGGGCACGCTGGTACGCGCTGTTTGAAGCCTACCGAGCCGCCCACCCGACGGAAGCAGCGGAACTGGATGCGATTTTTGCCAGAACCCTGCCCTCCGGCTGGGATGAGGCCCTGCCCACCTACCCCGCCAGCGCCAAAGGCACAGCCAGCCGCGCCAGCTCGGGCGAGACACTGAACGCACTGGCCACCCGCCTGCCCTGGCTACTGGGAGGTTCGGCCGATCTCGCGCCTTCCACCAAAACGCTGCTGAGCGGGCAAGACAGCTTCCAGCCGCCGCAGTGGGGCGGGCAGTATAGCGGGCGCAATTTCCATTTTGGCGTGCGTGAACACGCCATGGGCTCCATGGCCAACGGCATGGCGCTGTATGGCCTGCGCTCTTACGCTGCGGGCTTCCTGATCTTTTCCGACTACATGAAGGCCCCCATCCGCCTTTCCGCCCTCATGGGCCTGCCGGTAACCTATGTTTTCACGCACGACTCCATCGGCGTGGGAGAAGACGGGCCGACACATCAGCCGGTGGAGCAGCTTGTCCAGCTTCGCGCCACACCGGGGCTGACCACCCTGCGCCCGGCAGACGCCAACGAGGTCGTGGAAGCCTGGCGCTTTGTCGCGACCCATAACGGCCCCGTGGCTCTGGCACTGAGCCGCCAGAACCTGCCCACGCTCGACCGCGCGCACTATGCCCCCGCCAGCGGCGTGGCGCAGGGCGGCTACGTGCTGGGTGGGCATGAGGCACAGCCCACCGTTATCCTGATCGCCTCGGGCAGCGAGGTTGGTCTGGCTGTCAGTGCATATGAAACCCTGCGGGCTGAAGGCATTGCCGCCCGTGTGGTGTCCATGCCGAGCTGGGAACTGTTCGAGGCCCAGCCACAATCCTACCGTGATACGGTGCTACCGCCTGACGTAACCGCAAGGGTAGTGGTGGAAGCCGGCTCCCCCATCGGCTGGGACCGCTACGCGGGAGCCAAAGGCGAAATCATTGCCATGCGTGGCTTTGGTGCCTCGGCTCCGGCGGGGCAACTGGCCGAGCAGTTCGGCTTTACGGTTGAAGCCGTACTGGCGGCGGCCCGCCGTCAGCTCACCCACGCGGGCTGACAAAACCCGGCACGGATTCCGGCATGGATCACAGCCATGCCGGATGGCCACAGGACAGAAGACCACGCCCACCACGCCCCCCGGCAAGCTGGCCGACAGCACGCCAGCCGGGCGCACGGGAGCGGATGACAAGCAAGGACAGGTGCATGACAGCCTCCGCCACTTCCGCCACCAACCCGTTGCAGGGTCTGGCGACATTCCAGCAATCCCCTTGGCTGGACTTTATCCGGCGCGGTTTTGTGCAGGATGGCTCGCTTGAGCGTCTGGTGCAGGCGGGCGATATCCGGGGCGTGACCTCCAACCCCGCCATTTTCCAGAAAGCCATGGGCGAAGGCACGGAATACGATGCGCAGATGCGCGACGTGCTGGCCCACACCACCCCCACGCCGGGCGGCCTGTACGAACAGCTTGCCATTAGCGATATTCAGGCCGCCGCCCGTGTGCTGGAGCCTGTCTACACCGCCAGTGCCGGTCGCGACGGCTTTGTAAGCCTTGAGGTTTCGCCCTATCTCGCGCGTGATGAAGACGCCACGGCCGAGGAAGCCGCCCGCCTGTGGGCTGCGGTGGACAAAGCCAACCTGATGGTAAAAATCCCCGCGACACCGCAGAGCGTGCCCGCCATCCGGCGCAGCATCGCGGCGGGGATCAATGTCAATGTCACGCTTATTTTCTCGCTCGCCGCGTATCGCGATGTGGTGGAAGCATGGCTGAGCGGGCTGGAAGCGCTGCACGCACGCGGGGGCGACCTGTCGCGCGTGGCCTCGGTGGCCTCGTTCTTTGTCAGCCGTATTGACGCCAAGCTGGATGCCGCAATCGACCGCCGCGTGAAAGCGGGCGACAAGGACGCCACGGCCCTGAACACCCTGCGCGGACAGGTCGCCATCGCCAATGCCAAGATGGCCTATGCCTACTGGCAGGAAATCATGCAGACCCCACGGTGGAAAACGCTGGAAGCCGCTGGCGCGCAGACCCAGCGCCTGCTCTGGGCTTCCACCGGCACCAAGGACCCCGCTTACAGCGATGTGCTGTATGTGGAAACGCTGATCGGCCCGCATACGGTCAACACCCTGCCCCCCGCCACCATGGATGCCTTCCGCGACCACGGCACCCCGCGTGAAACCCTGACAACGGGAGTGGATCAGGCCCGCCACGTCATGGCGGAAGCCGAAAGGCTCGGCCTTGATCTAGATGGCGTAACGGCAACCCTGCTGGATGAAGGCGTAAGCGCCTTTGAAGAGGCGTTTGACGCGCTGCTGGGCTCCGTAGCCGCCAAGCAGATCGCCCTGATGGGCAACAGCCTGACGGATATGAAAACCTCCCTGCCTGAAGCACTTCAGACCGTGGTGGACAAAGGGCTGGAAGAATGGCGACGCAGCGGGGCTATCCGCCGCCTGTGGGCGCATGACGCCAGCGTATGGACCAACGGGCCGGAAGGAAGCTGGCTCAACTGGCTGGGTGCTGTGGATGCTGGGCTGAACGACCTTGCCGGGCTTGAGGCCTTCCAGTCCGAGGTCAAGGCACGCGGGTTCAGGCATGTGCTGCTGATGGGCATGGGTGGTTCCAGCCTTGGGCCGGAAGTGCTGGGCATGACCTTTGGCAAGCATGAAGGCTTTGGCCACCTGTTCGTGCTCGACAGCACCGACCCCCAGCAGGTCGCGCATTATGCGGGCCAGATCGACCCAGCGCACACGCTGTTTATCGTGGCCTCCAAATCCGGCACCACGCTTGAGCCCAATATCATGCTGGCCTACTTCCTTGATCTGGCGCGCAAAGCGCTGGGAGAGGCCGCAGGCGCGCAGTTTGTGGCCATTACCGACCCCGGCTCCAAGCTGGAGGCGCTGGCGCAGGCGGAAGGGTTCTGGAAAATCTTCCCCGGCGACCCGCAGATAGGCGGGCGTTACTCCATCCTGTCCAATTTCGGGCTGGTGCCTGCCGCAGCCATTGGCGTGCCGCTGCGCCTGTTCCTGCACGATGCCCAGCGCGGCGCACATCTGTGCGATGCCTCAGCCCCGCCCGCCGTCAATCCCGGCGTACGTCTGGGTGCCATTCTGGGGCTGGCCGCACGCGACCTCGGGCGCGACAAGCTGACCGTGATCGCCACCCCCGAAATTGCTGATTTTGGCGCATGGCTGGAACAGCTCGTGGCCGAATCGACCGGCAAGCAGGGACGCGGCATTATCCCGCTGGATAACGAAACCCCCGGCGGGCTGAAGCATTACGGCAAGGACAGGCTGTTCCTGTATCTGCGTCTGGCTCCCTCGCACCGCCACGAGCAGGACGAAACCGTGGCGGCACTGGTAGAGGCCGGTCAGCCGGTCATTACCATTACGCTGCATGAGCGCCGCCAGATTGCGCAGGAATTCTTCCGCTGGGAGATTGCCACCGCCGTTGCGGGCGCGTTCCTTGGCATAGACCCGTTCGACCAGCCGGATGTGGAATCCAACAAGGTCGAAACCCGCAAGCTGACGGAAGCCTTTGAAAAAAACGGCGCACTCCCGCCTGAAGAACCGTTCGTCCGCTTTGGCGCGCTATCCTTCCTTGCGGACCCGGCCAATACACAGGCCCTGACCAGCACCACGCCAGACAGTGCCGCCGCCCTGCTGCGCACGCATTTCAAGCGCCTGCAGGCAGGCGATTATGCCGCCCTGCTGGCCTTTATCGTGCGGGACCGCCACACCATGGAATGGATGCAGCATAACCGCCTGCATGTGCGCGATGTGTGCAATGTGGCCACCACCGCACAGTTCGGGCCGCGCTTCCTGCACTCCACCGGGCAGGCCTATAAGGGCGGGCCGGATACGGGGGTGTTCCTCCAGATCACGGCGGACGATGCACACGACCTGCCCGTGCCCGGCACGCGCTACACGTTTGGCGTGGTCAAAGCCGCACAGGCGCGTGGTGATTTTGATGTTCTGGCAGAGCGCAAACGCCGCGCCCTGCGGGTACATATCCATGGCGATCTGCATGAAGGACTTGCGGCACTGGCCACAGCACTGCATGACGCCCTGCAGGCAATAGCAGCGGAGAAATAAGAATGCGGATCGGCATTGTCGGACTGGGCCGGATGGGGGGCAATATTGCCGTCCGCCTGACACGCCACGGACATGAAGTTGTGGTGCATGACCGGGATGCGGCAACGGTGGAAAAAACCGTGGCCCGCGCGCAAGGCTCACTGGCCACCCCGGCCGCAAGCCTTGCGGAACTGGTCACGCTGCTGGGCGAAGGCAGCGCAGAAGGCACCCGCCGCGTGGTGTGGTCCATGCTGCCCGCAGGCGAAATCACGGAAGAAACCGTAATGTCCCTCGCCGGGCTGATGGGCCGGGGCGATATCATCATCGATGGTGGCAACACCTACTACAAGGATGATATCCGCCGCGCTCAGGTGCTGGCCGAGAAAGGCATAGACTATCTGGATATCGGCACATCCGGTGGGGTGTGGGGTCTGGAACGCGGCTACTGCATGATGTACGGCGGCGACAAGCAGGCAGCCGATTACATCGACCCGATCCTGTCCGCTCTGGCACCCGGCAAGGGAGATATTCCCCCCACGCGCGGTCGTGAGCGCGACGGGCTCGACCCCCGTGCCGAGCAGGGCTACCTATATTGCGGGCCTGCGGGCTCGGGCCATTTTGTCAAAATGGTTCATAACGGCATCGAATACGGCATGATGCAGGCCTTTGCCGAAGGCTTTGACGTCATGCACCGCAAGGATTCGCCTCTGGTGGCCGAGGGCGAGCGCTTTTCGCTCAACATGGCCGATATTGCCGAAGTGTGGCGGCGCGGCAGTGTTGTGTCCTCCTGGCTTCTGGACCTGACGGCCGAAGCCCTTGCCCGCACGGGTGACCTGTCGGAATTCAGTGGCGAAGTATCGGATTCCGGCGAAGGCCGCTGGACGATCGAAGCCGCAATTGAGGAAGCCGTGCCGGTGCCGGTCATGACGGCAGCGCTGTTCACGCGCTTTCGCTCGCGCAGTGGCAATACCTTTGCTGAAAAAATCCTGTCCGCCATGCGCTTCGGCTTTGGTGGACATGTAGAAAGCAAGGACTGAGAAGCATGACCGCCAGCCACCCCACCGCCGCTACTGGCCCGCTCAAGGTTTTCCCCGACAGCACAGAACTGGTGCACACGCTGGCGGAACATCTGCTCACACTGGCGCTCGGCACGCTGGCGAAAGAAGGGGCTGACCGCCCCTTCCGCATCGCGCTCAGCGGCGGCACCTCCCCGCAGGCCCTGTACAAGCTCATGGCCAGCCCGGCTTATGCAAGCCGCTTTCCATGGGCGCAAACGCAGTTCTTTGTGGTGGATGACCGCTTCGTGCCGTATTCCCATGAGGACAGCAATGGCGGCATGCTGCAACGTCTGCTGTTCGAGCGCGTGCCGCTACCAAAGGGCAACGTCTTTCTGATGCCCGATAGCGGCGAACCGGCCGAGGCTGCCCGCAGTTACGAGGCAACCCTGCGCCAGGTCACGGGCCTGACCCACCTGCCCGCAGCGGGTGATGCCACAGCCCGCCCCCTGCTTGATGTCAGCCTGATGGGCATGGGCTCAGACGGCCACACGGCCTCGCTGTTTCCGGGGCAGGACGTGCTGACCAACCATACGGACTGGGTCTCTTACTGCACGCCCACCACGGCCCCGCATACCCGCCTGACCCTGACCTACCCCGCCATTGCGGCCAGCCGCCACGTTATTTTTCTGGTAACCGGGGAAGACAAGCAGACCATGATGGCGCGCGTGCGGGCACAGGATTTAAGCCTGCCCACCACCGCCATTGCCGCACTGCGCGATGTCACATGGTTTATGGATCAGGCAGCGCTCCCCCCCGCTGCCTGATACCATTTCCTTTTCGTTACAATTTTTTCGGCATAACCTTGTGGCATCCGGCCACGCGGAACGGTATCGTGCGCGCTGTCGCAGGTGATGGTCTCATCCTTGCCAAAAGATGAACGATTCTTCATATCCTTGGCAGAACCAAATCAGGACAGCCACATGACCGCCACACCGCCCGACCCCGCCGCCGCCTTCAAGGAACAGGCCGCCATAGCCGCCGCCGCTCTGGTAGAGGACGGCATGGCCGTTGGTCTGGGCACCGGCTCCACCGCCCGGTTTGTGGTGGCGGAACTAGGCCGCCGCGTGCGTGAGGAAGGTCTGCGGATCTGCGCTATTCCTACCTCCATCGTGACGGAAAAGCAGGCGCGCGAGGAAGGGATTCCGCTCACCACCTTCGGGGCTCATCCGGCACTCGATATCGCCATTGACGGCGCGGATGAAATCGAACCCGGCACGCTCAACCTGATCAAGGGTCTGGGCGGGGCGCTGCTCTGGGAAAAAATCGTGGCCTCCGCCGCCTCGCGTTTCGTCATCGTAGCGGATGCCTCAAAATATGTTGATCACCTTGGCGGGCACTGCCCCCTGCCGGTGGAAGTCATTCCCTTCGGGTGGGAGAACGTGGCCCGCAAACTGGCAGCGCTAGGCGCGCAGGCCACGCCCCGGCGGCAGCGCGATGGTAGCTTTTTCCTGACCGACGAAAAAAACCTGATTCTGGACTGTGTGTTCGGCCCTATCATGAACCCCGATGCCCTCAGCACCGCTCTGGCGGAAACGGTGGGCGTGGTGGAACACGGGCTGTTCCTGCACATGGCCACACAGACCATTACCGCAGGCCCCGAAGGCCTGCGCGTGCTCGAACCGCATAAAAACTGATCCCACCCTAAGGAAAACCACCATAAGGGGCCACGCCAGTGCCGCAGAATGCCTCCACCATATCGCCAGACCACACCCTGCCCAGACAGCCTGCCGCCCGCGGCATTGCCCCGCGGCTGGTTGTGGTGATGGGCGTTGCTGGATCGGGCAAAAGCACCATTGCCGAAGGCCTGCATAACGAGCTGGGCTGGCCATGGCAGGATGCCGATGCCCTGCACAGCCCAGAAAGCCGAGCACTCATGGCAGCAGGCACCCCGCTGGACGACACCTTGCGCGTAGACTGGCTGACCCGGTGCCATACATGGCTGGCCGAACATGCCCGCCACGGACAGGGGGCTATTCTGGCCTGCTCGGCCCTGCGCCGCAGCTACCGTGACCGCCTGCGCGCAGGCGGTTTGCGCCCGCTGTTTATCGCGCTGGAGGCCGACCCAGCCAGCCTGTCGCAGCGGCTTGAAAAACGACCCGGCCATTTCATGCCCGCCAGTCTGCTGCCCAGCCAGCTTGCCACACTGGAGCCGCTCACCCCGGATGAAGACGGCATAGCACTCCAAAGCCTGACACAACCGGCGGAAACCATAGCCATGGCCCTGCACGCGCTAAAAATCGCTGGTAGGGTCTGACACAAAGGCGGGGGGAGACACGATATGGGACATAACTACGCCAGACCGCTGACACCCGGCCAGAAGCTCGAACGCCTTCTGGAGCGTATTCCCCCCTCCTGGCATATCAGAATGGAACGTCAGGCGGGCGAGGCAGGCTGGCGTGCCCTTGCCCACCCACCGGGGCAGGAAGGCCAATGGAGCGACCCCGCCCCCGACCCGGCGGATGCTCTCGAAGATAGCTGGCGGCGCAACCGCACCGTGCTGGCCTGAACGCATGACCGCCCCACAGCTCCCCATCGCCCAGCCGCACCACGCCAGCCACCCTGCACGCCATCCCCCTCCGCGCCCGCGCTTTTCGCATCGGCCCCTGCGCCACGCCGCCTGTGCCGTGCTGGCCGGGCTGCTGGCCGCCTCCACCCTGCCCGCATACGCCGACACACCACCCCCCCGCATGGTTACGGACATGGGTGGGGCCGTTGTAAGCATCCCGCAGGATAACGGGCCGATTGCCGATCTGTGGTACGCGCATAACGAAATCACCGTCATGCTGGGTGGGGCCGGGCGTATTGCCGTCAGCGCGGAAAGCCCGACGGAAAGCCCATGGCTGTTCCGTTTCTTTCCCGCCCTACTAAAGGCCCGCACGGGTATCCGCCCCGATACCGCCAGCGCGGAAGACCTGCTGGCCCGCCATATCGCCCTTGTGTTCGTTTCATCGCGCGCCAAGGCGGAGGAACTGCGCCGCGCGGGCCTGCCTGCCCTGAGTGCTGAATACGCCACGCAGGCCGACCTGCTGCGCTCGCTCGATATGACGGCGCAGGCCCTCGGCACGGATGAAGCCACCCGCACCGCTGCCCTGTATCACCAGCGGATGGCAGAAACCCTCACCCTGCTGCACACACGTCTGGCCAGCCTGCCTGAGCAGAACAGGCCCCGCGTGCTGCATATTGCCCGACTTGAACCCCTGCAGGTGGATGGCGGCAATACGCTGGTGGATGCCTGGATTACAGCGGCAGGCGGGCGCAATGCCGCAACGGTTTCGGGCAACCACCGGCCAGTTTCTGCCGAGCAGATTCTAGCGTGGAATCCCGATATCGTCATCGTGGATGCTTCCGCCGGGGTCGTGCCGGCCACATCTCCGCTGATGGCGCTGCCTGCGTTGCAGACGGGGCGCTGGTGGCGCAACCCGCGCGGTATTTTTGCATGGGACCGTTACGGTTGCGAAGACCTGCTGCAACTCTACTGGGCTGCCACACGCCTGCACCCGGAGCTGTTTGCCGATATCGATATCCGCTCGGTCGCATTCACATTTTATCAGACATTTTTCCATGTGAATCTGACAGATGATGAAATGACACGTATCCTGTCAGGCAATCCCCCCGCACCCGATAACGCACGGGAAAGAAAGGAAAAATCTCATTAACCCGTTATCCCATGCCCATGAGGCGGGCATAAAAATGGTTTCCAAACCATGACTATGGAAACCCGGAGCTAACGCACGGTCTTATTTCTCATACGTTACTTTTATCTCTGCATAGCCTCTGCCTTCATCCTCTGCATGTCATGGATCGCGAACAATGACTTTTTCATCCTCCCTTTCCCATACGTCCTCCGATGAAGCCCTGAACGATACGAAGCAGCTTCTCGATTTTTTTCAGCTAGACGACGCCCAGTGCCGCGCCATCCGCTCCATGCGCGATGTCATTGATCAGGCATTGCCTGAAGCATTAGACAAATTTTACGTCCAAGCTAAAAAAACACCGCAGACAAAGCTTTTTTTCTCATCTGAAGATCATATACGGCATGCACGCACCGCGCAGATCGCGCATTGGAAAAACATTTCCAATGCTGATTTCGGCGAAGATTACAACAAGCGGGTGCGGGCCATCGGCACCGTGCATGCGCGCATAGGGCTGGAACCGCGCTGGTATCTGGGCGGATACGCCCTTGTCATGGACTCGCTCATTCGCTCCGCGCTGGCAAAAGCCAACACACGGCGAGGCCTCTTTGGCCGCGGTATGGACGAAACCTTTACAGCCGGGCTGAGCGGCCTGTGCAAGGCGGTGCTGCTCGATATCGATCTGGCTATTTCCATCTATCTGGAAGAACTGGAAAAAGAGCGCGAAAAAGCCCGCGCCGAAGTACAGGCCCGCCAGAACAGTCAGGAAGCCCTGATCGAAAACCTCAAGGCCGGGCTGCTGGCTCTCTCGCAGGGAGATCTGGGGTTCCGGTTCGAAAACAGCTTCGACCCCGAATTTGAAGAACTGCGCGAGAACTTCAACGCAGCAGCCAGCGCCCTGTCGGGAGCGCTGGGGCAGGTCTCCAATGCCGTAACCCATCTTGAAACCGGGGTGGATGAAATTGCCATTGCCGCCGAAGACCTTGCCCACAGAACAGAGCGGCAGGCTGCCAATCTGAGCCATGCGGCGGCCTCGGTGCGGACAGTTTCCACCGGAGTGGAGCAGACCGCCCAGATCACACTGGCAGCCTCCAAGGCGGCAACCAGCGCGCGCGATGCGGGCCACAAGTCCAACACCGTGACACAGGAAGCCATTGCCGCCATGCGCGATATCGCGGCATCTTCAGAAAAAATGTCCTCCATTGTCGATCTGATCGATGAAATATCGTTCCAGACCAACATCCTCTCCCTCAATGCCGGGGTGGAAGCCGCCCGCGCGGGCGATGCGGGGCGCGGCTTTGCGGTGGTCGCAACCGAAGTACGTATTCTGGCGGAGCGTTCGGCGCAATCAGCCAAGGAAATCCGCAAACTCATCAGCTCGGCAGGCCAGCAGGTAAACCTTGGCGTGCGTCTGGTCGGTAATGCCAGCACCACGCTGGCGGATATGTCGCGGCAGGTGGAAGATATTGCGGATTTTGTAAACCGGGTGAGCACCCTCGCTCAGGAACAGGTTTCAAACCTGAACGAAATCAACAAATCCGTAGCCGAAATCGATCAGACCACGCAGCAGAACGCAGCCATGGTGGAGCAGTCGAGTGCGGCAACTCACACCCTGCGCAACGAAACGCAGTCCCTCACCCGCACGATCAGCCATTTCAGGCTGGAAAGGCAAAGCGCCAACCTTCCGGCACGGCTTGGCAATACCAAACCCAGATCATACACTCGGCCCGGGCTGGTCGTGAACAACGGCTAGACCGATCAGGAACGAATATGGGCCACACCCACGCCGCATCAGGGACAGAATGACGCCATCAGCTCTGACAGTTGCCAATGCGGGGGATGATCCTGCCCGGCTTCGCGCCAGCATCCGATATGCCATCCAGATCAGGCCTGCCAGCGGCGCACCGTGGTGCCCTGACCATCTGGCGCACCCTTTTCCCGACAGGGCCAAAGCGCGGGCTCCCGCCCGCCTTCCTGTTTGCAGGTAAAATCCCTCCTTTCTGTATTCTCCATCAACGGAACTGATCCGGCACCGTCATGATTCAAGTCTCCTCGCGCAGTACGGCACTCGGCATAACCGGGGTTTTCTGTTCCATTGCCGCTGTTCTTGTCGCCATTCTGCCTTTTTTTCAGCTTGTAGGACGCGCCATCGCCGATGGTATCATCACCACCGTTGCGATTTTTTTCCTGATCCACGCCATCGTGGCACGCAACGGCCGCTGGCTGCGTGAAGGGTGGTTTCCGCTTGCTCTGGCACTATGGGCTGTCATTGTTCTAGCCTCAGCCCTCAGCCACTCATCGCATTCGCTGGTGGAAGCGCTGGTGATGATCCGCTTTCCGCTGTTTGCCAAAGCGCTGGAAGAATGGGTGCTGACAGGCCAGAAAAGGCAGATGTCGGTTCAGTTTTCCATTGCCATCGCAGGGGTATGGATTGTCAGCCAGTGCTGGGAGCAGTACCTGACCGGCTCCAACCTGATGGGGTACCCCCGCTGGCTGGATGGCGCGCTCACCGGCCCGTTCCACGGCCCCCGCGCTGGCCCCGCATTGCTGATGACCTTCTTTCCCGGCCTGATGCTTGTGCCTGTGCTGCTGTTTCAGAAAGGTGGCCCGCGCAACAAGCTTATCGCTACAGCCCTTGCGGCCTTCTTTGCGCTGACCATGGTTCTGGTCGGACAGAGAATGCCCACATTGCAGGTCTGTCTGGGTCTGGTGCTCTGCGCACTGCTGATCCGTGAAACACGCCTGATCGTGGCGGCCGCCGCCGGAACCGCAATCCTGACCGTTCTGGCGCTGCCGGTTCTGTCGCCACCTGCCTATCATAAACTTGTCATTCACTTCATTGAACAGATGAGTGACTTCCCGCACAGCGATTACGGGCAGATTTATATCCGCGCCCTGACAATGCTGCATGAGCACCCGGTGTTCGGGCTGGGCTTTGACGGCTACCGCCGGTTGTGTGACGACCCCACCTACCTGACCAGCTTTCCTTTCCTGGACAAGTGGGTACTACTCAACAACCCGCATGAAGGCTGCAACATCCACACCCATAATTTCTATCTGGAAATTGCGACATCGGGCGGGCTTGTCGCCCTGTTTCTGTTTGCGGCTCTGGTGGTGGTCTGGCTGCGCACGCTGCTCAGGGCGTATCTGTCCACGCGTGATGCGCTACTGGGCCTGCTGCTGGTCATTGTAGCTGTGCTGTTCTGGCCCATTGAATCCAACAGTTCGTTCTTTACAGAACGGACGGGCGGCTGGACCTACCTGCTGCTGGGTCTGGGGCTGGCGCGCGCGCGTATGCTCACAACAGGCAAACGCACGGATACCTCCGCCACCGGTTGAACCCGTGGTGGCCCTGCTGGTAAGACTGGCGGCATGACAGCCCTGCTGGAGCACCTGCGGAGTCACCACACCCCCACACGCCTGCTGGCCGCCCTGCGCGCGCTGGTTCGCACGGATTTCCTATGGCTGGTTTTCCTGTCAGCCCTATCCGGCGTGCTGGCAGGGCTGTGTGTCGCGGCCATGACGCAGGCCACCCTTCTTGCACATCGTTTGATAGCCCCTGATAGCGGGCGGCTTTCCGGGCTTGCCGCTGTCAGCCCGTGGCGCGTGCTATGCGTGCCGGTGGCCGGGGGGCTGCTGCTGGGGGGGTGGCAAAGACGGCTGAACCAGCAGCGCCGCCGCCGCCCGGTTGACCCTATCGAGGCCAATGCCCTGCATGGCGGGCGTATGTCGCTGGCCGATAGTCTGGTGGTTGCGGGGCAGACAGTGCTGTCCAATGGCTGTGGGGCATCGCTTGGGCTGGAGGCGGGTTTCAGCCAGATGGGCTCTGCCATAGCCTCACGTATCGGACGTATCCTGCGGCTGCACCGTGCGGATGTGCGGCTACTGGTGGGCTGTGGCGCGGCAGGGGCTATCGGGGCAGCGTTCGATGCGCCGCTGGCGGGCGCGTTCTATGCCTTCGAACTCATTATCGGCTCCTATGCCTTTACGCTGCTGGCCCCGGTGGCCAGTGCAACGCTCTGCGCGCTTGCGGTAACGCGGCTGGCAGGTGCGTCGCTCCCGGCGGTAACGGTTGCCCCTTCGGACACGATCCCGCCTCTGGCATGGCCGTTGCTGGTCGTGCTGGGCGTGACCTGCGCCTATATCGGCATTGTGCTGATGAAAAGTGCTGCACGGGCCGAAACCCTGTTTCGCCAGATTCTCAGACAGGACTGGCTGCGCCCCGCTCTGGGGGGGCTGCTGGTTGGCGCGTTGGCGCTGATTTCTCCCTCCGTGCTGTCCTCGGGACATATGGCCATGCGTGCCCGGCTGGTCAGCCCGCCGGGTATGGAACTAGCACTAGCGCTGCTGTGCCTGAAGGCGCTGGCCACGGTTCTTTCCATCGGGGCGGGTTTTCGGGGCGGGCTGTTTTTTGCCTCGCTTTATCTCGGTGTGCTTGCGGGGGCGGTATTTGCGGGGCTGGTGGCCCCTTTTGCCCCCCTGCCGCTTTCGCTGTGCACGGTGGCGGGCATGGGCGCACTAGCCACCGCCGTTATTGGCGCACCGCTGACCATGATCCTGCTGGCCCTTGAAACCACCCATAGTGCCGGCATGACGGCCAGTGTGGCGCTAGCGGCCATTGCGGCCTCGCTCACTGTCCGGCGGTCGTTCGGCTATACCTTTGCGACATGGCGCTTTCACCTGCGCGGCGAGAACATCCGCTCCGGTGTGGACATAGGCTGGCTGCGCGCCCTGACCGTGGCCCACATGATGCGCACCGAAACCGACTCCCTGCCCGCCGATGAGAAGGTGGAAACCGCCCGCGCCACTCTGGCCGGGTGGATGCCCCGCCATATTGTCCTGCATGATGAGCACAACCACTATCAGGGTATGGTGGACACCACGCGCCTGATGTCCATTCAGGCCGTGCCGGAACGGCCCCTCTCCTCGTTGGCCGAAGCCCGCTTTGAAACCCTGAGCCCCGAGACCTGCATGGCCGATGCCGTAGCCGCGTTCGAGCGCACGGGCCGCCCTGCACTAGCCGTGGTGGACAAGACAGGCCGGGTTATGGGCCTGCTGAGCGAGCGCTACGTGCTGCGCCGTTATGCGGAGGAGCTTGAGCGCATCCGCCGTGATCTGGCGGGGGAAAAGCATATCCGCTACACGCCCCCTACCCGCGCGGGCTCCGGGCCCCACCCCTAGCACGGACGTGAACGACCCGGCCCTTGTCCGGCACCGGGGCCGGGGTTCATAGTCACACTCCGTCTTTTTGCGGGATGCAGGCATACCATGACAACACACCCCACCATTCCCCCTTCCATGAAGGCGGTCTGTTTTACCGAGCCCGGCGGGCCTGACGTTCTGCACGTTGAATCCATTGCCGTGCCCACACCGGGCCGGGGCGAGGTTCTGATCCGTGTCATGGCGGCGGGGGTTAACCGCCCGGACCTGATCCAGCGACAGGGCCTGTACCCGCCGCCGCCCGGTGCCAACCCGCGTCTAGGCCTTGAAGTGGCGGGCGAGGTTGTGGCCTGCGGTGCCCCGCTGGAAGACTCGACCATGCCTGCCATTGGCAGCCGTGTCTGCGCCCTAACCAATGGCGGCGGCTATGCCGAATACTGTCTGGCGCCGGTCGGGCAATGCCTGCCATGGCCTGTTGGGTTTGACGCCGTTCAGGCTGCCGCCCTGCCCGAGACATATTTTACCGTGTGGTCCAACCTGTTCATGCCCGCCCTGCCGCCCAAAGGTGCGCGCGTGCTGATCCATGGCGGCACCAGCGGCATAGGCACCACGGCCATCCAGCTTGTGCGCGCCTTTGGTGGCGAGGCTTTCGCCACGGCGGGTTCGGCTGAAAAATGCGCCCTGTGCGAAACGCTGGGCGCACACGCCATCAACTACCGTGAGGAAGATTTTCTGGCCCGTATCCGCGCCATGACGCAGGATGAAGGGGTCAACACCATTCTGGACATGATCGGGGGGGCGTATTTCAACCGCAACCTCAAGTCTCTCGCACCAGATGGGCGGCTGGTTATCATTGCTCTACAGGGCGGGGCCAAGGCGGAGCAGGCCGATCTCGCCCGGATCATGACCCGCAGGCTGATCGTAACTGGCAGCAACCTGCGCCCGCGTGATGCCGCTGCCAAGGCGCGTATCGCCCGTGGATTGCAGACCCATGTCTGGCCCCTGCTGGACAAAGGCACCATACGCCCGCTGATCCACACCACATTCGCACTGGATGAAGCCGGCAGTGCGCAGTCGGCCATGGAAGCAGGGACGCATTCAGGCAAGATCATCCTGCGGGTTGCCGCTGACTGAACGGCACCTGCTTGCAGGCCGTGCCCCTTGACCGCGCCCCGCTCTTGAAGAATTGTACGGATTTGAGAAACTGTGGTGTGTCATGGAACCCTCTGTCGTCATCCGACCCGAAACCATTGGCTCCACGCCCGCACCTGATGGTGCGGTGGACGGCCCGCACGCCCTTGCCGACAGGCTGCGCGCCATCCGTACCCGCATGGATCAGGCAGCCACACAGGCCAGCCGCAACCCGGCGGATGTAACTCTGGTGGCGGTCTCGAAATTTCACCCACAAGCCAGCGTGCGCGCCGCCATGGCCGCGGGGCAGCTTGTCTTTGGCGAAAACCGCGTGCAGGAAGCCGCCGCCAAGTTCCCGCCCCTGCGGGCCGAATCCCCCGCCCTGCGCCTGCACCTGATAGGCGGATTACAGACCAACAAGGCCCGCGATGCCGTGCGGCTGGCCGATATGATCGAAAGTCTGGACCGCCCGGCACTGGCGGATGCGCTCGACCGCGCCGCCCAGACCGAAGGCCGCCTGCCAGACCTTCTGGTGGAAGTGAACACGGGCGATGAGCCACAGAAATTCGGTGTCCCGCGCGAACAGGCCGATGCGCTGATCCGTGCCTGCCGCCAGCGCTTTGGCGAAAAACTGCGCGGGCTGATGTGTATCCCCCCCGCGCATGAAGACCCCCGCCCGCATTTTCGGCTGCTGCGCGCCATGGCGCACACGCACGGGCTTTCGGTGCTGTCCATGGGCATGTCCGCCGATTTTGAACAGGCCATAGCCGAGGGAGCCACGCTGGTACGGGTTGGCAGCGCCATTTTTGGCCCGCGCCCAGCCACGCCCGAAAGCACCGTTGCGCCCTGAGCGGCATCGCCCTGCCCCATGCAGGCAGCGGGTATGCCTTGCCTCAGGCCTTTGTCTAATTCTATGCACATCCCGGGGATCGCGCCCCACCCCTGACACCTAGCCAGAGGCACCATGACCGACCCTACTCACCCCACCGGCCCGGCTACCCCCGGCACGGCGCAGCCCACGGACAACCGGGACGCTGCCCCCAGGCATATTGCCGAGTTCGATGCCGACCAGCCCCAGCACACACTGGCGCCGGTGGGCATGGCCGCCCTGCTGGGCGTGCTGGGTGTGGTGTATGGTGATATCGGCACCAGCCCGCTTTACGCTTTCCGCTCCACGGTAGAGATCATCTCCGGCCACCACATTGCGGAACCGTGGGAAATCATGGGGGTGGCCAGCCTGATTTTCTGGACGCTGATCCTGATCGTGACGCTCAAATACGTCACCCTGATCATGCGCGCCGACCATAATGGCGAAGGCGGCATTCTGGCCATCATGTCACTGGCCCAGCGTGTTTCAACTCAAGCCCGCACGCGCACCATTCTGGCCCTTGTCGGCATTGTGGGGGCCTGCCTGTTCTTTGGCGATGGCATTATTACCCCCGCCATTTCCGTGCTGTCAGCGATTGAAGGGGTGGAAGTCAGTATCCCTGCGGCGCATGACTTCGTTATTCCCGTCGCCATTATCGTCATCATCAGCCTTTTCAGCGTGCAATGGATCGGCACCGGGCGGGTGGGCACCATTTTCGGCCCAGTCATGCTGCTCTGGTTCGGCACGATCGGCACGCTGGGGCTGCTCCAGATTCTGCATCACCCGCATATCCTGCTGGCCCTGTCGCCCACCTATGCGCTGGAATTCGTGTTCTACCACGGCAAGCTATCGTTTCTTGCCCTAGGGGCCGTGGTGCTGTGCGTAACCGGCGGTGAGGCACTATACGCCGATATGGGGCATTTTGGCCGCACACCCATCCGCTATGCGTGGCTGTTCTTTGTGCTGCCCATGCTGGTGCTGAACTATTTCGGGCAGGCGGCTCTGGTCATTGCCGACCCCAAAACTCTGGCCAACCCCTTCTTTCTTATGTGCCCGCACTGGATGCTGGGCCTTATGGTGGTGCTGTCCACCCTTGCCACGGTCATTGCCAGTCAGGCGGGTATTTCAGGCGGGTTCTCACTCTGCCGCCAGCTTATCCAGCTTGGCTACATGCCGCGCCTGCGCATTACCCACACCAATGCCGAGGAAGAAGGGCAGATTTACCTGCCTGACTTCAACCGCTTTCTGGCCACGGGTTCGGTGCTGCTGGTGCTGGCCTTCCGCAGTTCCGATGCGCTGGCCTCGGCCTACGGCATTGCTGTAACCGGCACGTTCATCTGCACATCCATTCTGGCTATTGCCGTCTTCCGGCGGCACTTTAACTGGCCTGCATGGCGGGTTGCGGTGGTGTTTGGCGGCTTTCTGTTGCTTGACGGCACGTTCTTTCTAGCCAACGCGCTGAAAATTCCCGATGGCGGCTGGGTGCCGGTGCTGCTGGGCTGTGCGCTGACCCTGATGATGACCACCTGGAAAAAAGGACGCGGGCTTATCATCAGCCGCCAGCGTCAGGACAGCCTGCCCATGGGCAGCTTTATCGCCCGGCTGCCACAGTCACGCACCATCCGCGTGCCCGGCATGGCGGTATTCATGACCAGCACGCCCGATTTTGTGCCGCCCTGCCTGCTGCACAACCTGCGCCACAACAAAATCCTGCATGACCACGTGTTGTTTGTAACCGTGCAGAACCTCGACCAGCCCGAAGCTGAACGCGGCCACCGCGTAACGGTGGAAGAACTCGCGCCCGACATCTACCGCGTGATCCTGCGTTACGGCTTTATGGAAATGCCCAACATCCCCCGCGCGCTGGAAGAACTGAAAACCAATGGCGTGGATTTTGACGCGCTTCAGGCCTCCTATTTCACCTCACGCGAACTGATTACCCGCTCCTCCGTGCCGCGCATGTCGGGCTGGCGGATGTCTATCTTCATGTTCATGGTGCGTAACTCCACCTCCAGCATGGAATTCTTCCGTATTCCGCCTGACCGCGTGGTGGAACTGGGTGTGAAGGTGGCGATCTGACCAGCGCCGTGCCCCATTCCACAACCACCTTTCTGGCAGCCCCCAACCAGCAGCCCTTGCTCAAAGGGGCCTCCATGCTGACGGGACAACCTGCCAGCACGGAACCGCTGGCGCTTTACATCCACTGGCCATTCTGTCTGGCCAAATGCCCGTATTGCGACTTCAACTCCCATGTACGCGCCACCGTGCCACAGGCCCGCTTTGGTGCGGCTCTTGAACGCGAACTGGAGCATGAAGCAACGCAACTGGGCCGCCGCCGCCTGACCTCTATCTTTTTTGGTGGCGGCACGCCTTCGCTCATGGCCCCTGAAACTGTGGCCAACCTGATTGCGCGGGCAACGACGCTGTTCGACCCTGCACCCGACCTTGAAATCACGCTGGAAGCCAACCCAACCAGTGTAGAAGCCGCGCGCCTGCGTGACTTTGCACAGGCAGGGGTCAACCGTATTTCGCTCGGTATTCAGGCGCTGGATGACGAGGCACTGCGTTTTCTGGGCCGGGAGCACTCCGCCGCCCAAGCGCTTTCCGCCCTTGAATGTGCGCGCAACCTGTTCCCACGCATGACATTCGACCTGATTTACGCCCGTCCCGGCCAGAGCCAGAACGCATGGGAGCGCGAACTGCACACCGCGCTGGCACTGGCGGCGGATCACCTGTCGCTCTACCAGCTTACGATCGAACCCGGCACAAAGTTCGAGGCCCTGTACCGCACCGGAGCATTCACCCTGCCCGATGAGGACACCGCCGCCGCCCTGTATGACAGCACGGACAGGATTACCCGCGCACACGGGCTGGATGCTTACGAGGTTTCCAACTACGCACGTCCCGGCAGTGAAAGCCGCCACAACCTGACCTACTGGCGTTACGGCGACTATCTGGGCCTTGGCCCCGGCGCGCATGGGCGCATAACGCAGGATGGTGCTCTCTACGCCACCCGCCGCCACCGCGCACCCGAACCATGGGCCGAACGTGTGGAACAGCACGGCACGGGCGAAACCTCGCGCGAAGCCCTGAGCCGGGCCGAACGGGCGCGTGAAATGCTCCTGATGGGCCTGCGCGTGCGTGAAGGAATAGACCCCGCACGTTTCGCTGCCCGCACCGGCCTACCCCTGCAGGACGCGCTGGACCCCACCATACTGGCGGCAGCAGTGGAAGAAGGCTACCTGATCCACACGCCCCAGACCCTGCGCGCCACACCGGAAGGACGGCTCCGGCTTGAAGCTCTTCTGGGCGCGCTGGTTCTGTAACCTCCCGCCTTGCACAACAGGGCGTAGCCCCCATGTCTGAAGCCATGCTGAACCTGATAAAACTGGTTGTGGGCGTGAGTAGTCTGGAAGACCTCGCAGCCCGACAGACCCAGCCCGAAAACGCCCGCTCCCTGCCCGGCCACGCCACCCCTCTGCCCGTGGTACACACCCGAGCCTTCCCCCGCCGGAAAGACGAAATCCTGCCCGGTGGCTCGCTCTACCGGGTCATTAGCGGGCTGATTCTCTGCCGTCAGGAAATTCTGGCCATTGAAACCAGCACCCGTGCGGACGGCACATCCGGCACGCTGCTTTTTCTCAACCCCAGGATTATCCGGGTTCAGGCCTGCCCCATGCGGCCTTTTCAGGGATGGCGCTACCTGAGCACGCAAGACAGCCCCCCTGATCTGGACAGTCCTGATGCCCTGCACGCTGCGCCACCCCATGGCGGCCCCCAGGCAGCAGAACAGACCCCACTGCCCTTGCCTCTGCTGCGCGAGCTGGCCTTATTGGGGCTGTAACGCCCCATATTGGCGCGCCCTTCGGCCCGGCTTCTATCTTTTTATAAAAAAAGCAAAAAAGAGCCTTTTGCCCGCTTGACGCTCGACGCAAACACCATTAAACCACGCTTCAACAACGCGCCTCTGTCCCGTTCGTCTAGAGGCCTAGGACACTGCCCTTTCACGGCGGCAACACGGGTTCGAATCCCGTACGGGACACCATTTTTTAATGGTTTCAAGCGTTAATCAAAAAAATAAATACCCCACCTTGGGGAAAGCCAAGCAGGCAAATAACCCCGTAACTGGCTTGCGAAATCAATCAGCCTGCAACCCTACAGAGCGCAAGATTCCTTCGCATCTGCACTATTCCAGTTTCCGCTGGGTATAGGCCAAATCCACTTTCAGCAGTGCAAGGTAGTGAAGATTCTGGCTGGTCAGACAGGATAGTCTGTGAATTTCATGTGTGGCAGCATCTGTGTCTCTCATAAGATATATTGAAAAATCACAATATTTTCTTTTTATATTTTTCAAATTCCTGATTGCTTACAGGCGTATATTTTCTGGAATCTGCCTTGAAATACTCATCCTCAAACCACGCATCGAACATCTTTGGCTCCTGCGCCTCTTGCTGAGCAAGTCGCGCCTCGCTGGTCTCAAATTTTCTTTTCGCACACTCCATGACATCCGATATCACCTTAAACTGGCGATAACAGGCTTGAGACAAATCGTTCGCACTAGGCTCTGCATAGGCAGCAACAGGCACGACAGAGAAAATATAAAGAGCAGTAAAATACAATTTTTTCATTCAAAAAATTCCGCTATATTTTTATACTTAGAAAAAACTACTTCTTCCTTATATAGCGCAAATTCTCTTCAACCTGCTCTATGTAATAAAGATTCTGACTCGCCACACAGGATATTCTGGATATTTCATGAGAATTACTCTCCGATCCACCCATCATTGACATCGAAAAATTACAATAATCTTTTTTGTATTTTTTAAATTCTTTATTGTTTTCGAGAAATTTTTCTCTCGCTTTTTCTTTATATGCCGGATCTACATGCCATTGATCCAGAACCACCACAGCATGCTGCTGCTCTTTTACAAGGCGTTTTTCACTTGCAGCGAGCTTTTTCGCCAAACAGACAACGATATCTGACGAAACAAAAAAGTCCTCAGAACATTAATCATATAAATCCTGAGCGCCGCATTGGCACTACCAGAAAAACAAGTGCCGCAACAGACAATTCTGAGAATATTCTTCAGAGTAATACCGCTTATCATACATAATGGACTGCGTGACGAACTGACGAATGAGAAGGGATAACCATTGGTGACCTTCTGCCACCTAAACATTATTCCTGGCCCCCACCAAAACAGAATAATCTGTAATATCACGAGCAAAGGCTTTATATCCTACGTGCTTGGCTGTCAGTGACGCACCCGAATAAATGCTAGGCAAATAGTCTATGCCCCGTTCCGCCGCACCACCACCCGATATGATAAAATGAGACAATTTCTCATCAACACAGAAACCATGAAATGGTTTCTACATCTTGCCTTAAAGAAAACGCGGAATATGGATTAATCCAATTTCCATTGAATATACGATAAATCTGCTTTGAGCTGCTCAATATAATGAAGGTTAAGACTTGCCACACATGACAACCTACGTATTTCATGCGCTGTTAAATCAGCATCCCCCATAACAGACATAGAAAAATTACAATATTTTATTTTGTATTTTTCGAATTCTCTATTACTTATAGGTGTATATTTTCGAGCGTCAGCCTTGAAATACTCATCCTCCAACCATTTATTCAATAATCTTGGCTCTTTTTTTTCTTTTTCGGCGAGCAACCGCTCACTCACCTCAAGATTTTTTTCCGCACAAGCCCTGACATCCGATGCCATCCGAAACTGGCGATAACAGTCTTGAGACAAATCATTAGTGCTAGGTGCAGCATGGGCAGAATGTGTATAAAAAATACAAATTATGGAAGAGCTCCATTTTAATAAAAAATTATTTCGGTTGCACATACAGCAAGTCTCCCTCAATCTGTTCAATATACTGCATATTAACACTTATTAAACATGCCAACCTTTGGATTTCATAAGAATTACTAGTCGAACCACCAAGCATTGACATGGAAAAATTACAATAGTCTTTTTTATATTTTTTAAACTCACGATTGCTTTCTAGAATATTTTTCTTCACTTTATTCTTTTTTTCTTTATCTATATCCCACTCATCCAAAGCATTGGTCGCACGTTTCAGTTCTTTCTCAAGAACTTTTTCACTAGCAGAGAGTTTTCCTGCCAGACAAATAGCAATGTCCGATGACACAAAATAATCCTCTGCACATTGATTATATAAATCCTGATTACTTGGCGCTGCATTGACATATTTTATTAAGGAAACAAAAAAAATAAAAAACACACAGAGATTTTTCATTGTTGATAAACAATCACAAAAATGACATATCACGTGAGGCAATATTAACAACTATATCTATTTTTTTCTAGAGTATCTGTGAAATTATCTCTTTACCTCCCCCTTGCAAATAAATTCTAACTGTCCGCCCAAGACCATCTTCAGTTATTCGAATTGTTTGTGGCTCTCTGTCAGGATGTCTAATTCGCAGGAGTTTCTGATGTGGAGCGCCGAGAACCGTGCCCGATATGACCGCAGCCAGCTTCGCTATCCGAGCGACCTGACGGATGAGGAATGATTGCAGATCGAACTACTGATCCCGGCTGCCCGGCGTGGCGGTAACAAGCGGACGATGGATATACGGGAGGCCCTGAACGGTTTGATGTATGTTCTTGGGACAGGTTGCCTGTGGCGCGCGATCCCGAAAGACCCTCTGCCGCTGGCAACATGATGGCACACTCGATCGTCTGTACCATGCGCTCTACGTCCTGTGTCGGAAGCAGGGCCTGTTAATGGAGGCAACGGTCCACGCGGCCAATATTCAGGATCGTGATGGCGGTGCCATGCTGATGGCGACATTGTTCGGACTGTATCCGTTCCGCCTGAAACTCTACGCCGACGCTGGCTATCAGGGGCCCCAATCTCAGCAGAAACAGGCTCATGTCTGCCGTTCTGTGAATGTCGAGATCGTGCAGCGATCTGAGGCCAGAAAATTCGTGGCATTACCCAAGCGCTGGACTGTGGAACGCACCATCGTCTGGTTGAACCACAGCAAACGTCTGAGCAAGGATTGAGAGCGTCTCAATCGCAATGCACTCGCTTTCCTTCAATAGGCCTCCGTCTGGTCAATGGTCAGAAAACTCTATAATCAAAAAACATGACAGACTAATTATAATATATACGAAATTTATAAAAAATTAATGAAAATAATTACATTATTTTTAATCCATATTCTAATTTTCTTTGATAATTTATGTCTTAAT
>NZ_JBDNWF010000024.1:0-35557 GCF_047721125.1 Acetobacter papayae
GCCCTGTTTGACGCCGCCCCCACCCCCGCCGCCATGGTGGCACTGGGGGAGGAAGCCGTGGCCCAGCTTATCCGCACCATTGGGCTGTGGCGCAGCAAGGCGCATAATGTGGTGGAACTCTCGCGCCAGCTTCTGGCCGAGCATGACGGCGCGGTGCCCGGCACGCGTGAAGCTCTGGAAAAACTGGCGGGAGTAGGCCGCAAAACCGCCAATGTGGTGCTGAGTGTCGCCTTCGACCAACCAACCGTGCCGGTGGATACGCATGTTTTCAGGCTAGCCAACCGCTCCGGGCTGGGGCGAGGGCGCACGGTAGAAGCCGTGGAAAAAGCGCTGGAGCGCCGTATCCCCGAGGAGATGAAGCAGGAATCCCACCACTGGATGATCCTGCAGGGGCGCTATGTGTGCAAAGCCCGTAAGCCCGAATGCTGGCGCTGTGCAGCCCAGACACCCTGCCTGTACCCCGATAAAACACCCCTGCCCACGCCAGCGCGCCGCGCCACTGCCATGGCCTGAAGGCCCCGGCGTGGCTTTAACGCGTAATGGCTACAGCCAGCCTGCCAGTTCCCGGCGCGCCAGTGTTTCCAGCAGGTCGATACAGGCGGGCGATTCATTCAGGCAGGGGATCAGGGTAAACGATTCCCCACCCGCATGCAGAAAGCGCTCACGCACCTCGTTGCCGATTTCATCCAGCGTTTCCAGACAGTCGGCCATGAAACCGGGCATGACTACGGCAATCCGGGTGATCCCCTGCGCGGGTAGGGCGGTAATATACGGCTCGGTATAAGGTTCCAGCCAGCGTGTTGGCCCAAAGCGTGACTGAAAGGTCATGGGCAGGGTCTGCTCGTCCCGCCCCAGCGCCTCGCGCAGGGCATTCACGGTTTTCTGGCAGTCAGCGTGGTAGGAATCGCCCTTTTTGACGTAATCCACCGGCAGGCCATGGAAAGAGGCAACCACTTTCTGGAAAGGCTCACCCTCGCGCCCCTCTAGCGCCTGCACACGCAGCGCCTCGTCCCGCGCGGTACGCACGCTCTGCGCCACAGCGGCGATAAAATCAGGATCATCCGCAAAAGGCGGCAGGGTGCGAATAGCGGGCTGGTTACGCAAACGCATCAGGGCGCGAAAAACCTGATCATTGGCCGTAGCAGTCGTGGTGGCACTATATTGCGGGTAGAGCGGCATGCACAGGATACGCTCACATCCCTGCCTCAGCAGATCATGCACGGCCTCTTTCAGTGAAGGCCCGCCATAGCGCATGCCCCATGCCACGGGCACGTTGCTGGCTGCGAACCGCTCGGCCAGTTTTTCCGCCTGTTCGCGCGTTATAGTGCGCAGAGGGCTTTCGTTCCGCCCGGTGTTCCAGATCCGCTCATAAGCACGCCCGCTTGCCCGCGGGCGGGTTGTCAGCACCACGCCCTGCAGGAGAGGTTGCCAGAACAGGGGAGAGCCCTCGATCACACGCCTGTCAGAAAGAAACTCCGACAGATAGCGCCTGACCGCGCGGTAGCCCGTATCATCCGGCGTGCCGAGATTGATAAGCAGAACACCGACACGCCCGCTCTGCGCCTGTGCCGGCACATGATGGAAAACCATGGTTTCTTCCTTCTCCCGCGCTGCTTGCCCTGCCTTTAGCCAGACAGAGCGGCCTCATGCTCCGACAGTCCCTGCATGCCCATGGCAACACATTTGCGCATGACCGATGGCAGGGCAGCCCCTTCCAGCCGTGCCATGGGCAGCAGAAAGCCCTGACTGACCTCGGTATTGGCAAAACGCACCACCCGCGCCGCCAGCACCGTGATTTCAAGCGAAAAATGCGTAAAGACATGCCGCACCGTGCCTGCACCGTGCCATTGCGCTCGGGCGGGCGCAGTAGCCAGTGCCTCAGCCTCCGGCCAGGGCGTGGCCTGCCAGGCCGTGCCGGGTATTTCCGTCATGGAAGCCAGAAGTCCGGTGTCCGGCCTGCGGCGCAACAGAACCTGTCCTGCCGCATCCACCACGAAAAAATGCACCCCATAGCGCACGGGCCGCGCCACCTTGGACATTTTGCGCGGCAGACTGGCCGCCGTGCCCGCCGCATACCCCGCGCAGGATTGCTGCCACGGGCAAAGCGCGCAGGCCGGTGTGCGCGGCGTGCACAGCCCCGCCCCCAGATCAAACAGCGCCTGCGCGAAATCGGACGGACGCGCCTGCGCCTGCGCACCGGCATTCAGCCCCTCCGCCAGCCGTGCCAGCACCTTGCGGGCACCGGGCAGGGGCGTATGTTCATCAAACAGGCGGGCGGTAATGCGCTCCACATTACCATCGACCGGCACCACCGGCACCCCGAAGGCAATGGCGGCAATGGCCGCTGCCGTATAGACCCCGATACCGGGCAGGGTTTTCAACTCGGCCACCTGAGCCGGAAAGCCGCCGCGCGCCACCACAGCCTGCGCGCAGGCATGCAGGTTGCGCGCCCGGGCGTAGTAGCCAAGCCCCGCCCATGCGGCCAGAACCTGCTCCTGCGGTGCCGCGGCCAATGCCTGCACCGTGGGAAACAGAGCGAGAAATTTCTGGTAATAGGGAATGACCGCCGTAACCGTCGTCTGCTGGAGCATGATTTCGCTCAGCCAGACATGGTAAGGGTCAGGCGTACGACCGCCTTCCGCCCGCCATGGCAGGGTGCGGCGATGTCTGTCATACCAGTGCAGCAAAGCGTGGTCAGGTGGCGTAATCACGGAGGCAGTTATGGCGAAGGAACCCCGCTCCGGCAAGACGGAGCCCGCATCCCCCCCCACGGCCAAGCGGGCGCGGACACCAACAACAACCGCTGAAAAGCCGCCCCGCCGCGCCATGACGGCGCGCAGCCTCGCAGCCCTGCTGCCCGGTGTTACCGCACCGGCTTTCCGCCGCCGCTCCCCTGCCGGAGCGCGGCTGCTCAGCGGCTGGCGCGATATTGTGGGGCCGGGCCATGCAGCCCAGACCACCCCCCAGCGCCTGAGTGCGGGCACCCTCAGCATTGCCTGTGCGGGCCCGGTGGCCATGGAACTCCAGCACCACGCAGACCTGCTGATCGAACGCATCAACACATGGAGCGGGGAAAAACTCGTAACCCGCCTGCGCTTTGTGCAGGACCCGATGGCGGGCCAACACACCCGCAAAGCGCCCACCAAGGCGGCTGCCCGGCAGAGCATTTCCCTCCCCACCCTGCCCGAAGGCCCCCTGCGTGAAGCGCTCGAAGCCCTTGGCACCAGCGTTCAGCATGAACGGAGCGAAAAAAAACGTCGTCCCTGATCACAACCGGGTCAAAGCAACATCACTGAAACAGAATTGTGCGAAAATTGACACAATCTGCCGCTGTATCCTGCACCGTCCGCAAGGCATGAGCCTGCGCGACAACCTCGAACCCCAGACGGATGCAGGACCCGTAATACCATGTCGCGCAAACAGGCCGCTCATCAGGCCCCCGGTGCCACCCTTTCTTCGCTCTCCTTCACCCCGTCGCTGCCGCAACACCCGGCAGGACGCGAAGGCCATTCTGACATCATTTTTCTGCAATCCTGGGCTTCAGGCCTGAATTACAGTGCTGCGAGTGTGCTGCGCGCAGGCCAGATCCGCCGTGCCAACCCCGAACTGGTGCACCGGATCACCACCGCACCACGCGGCTGACAACTGCGGGGAAAACCCCAGAGCCATTCGCCCTTACGCTTGCGGGTAGCCGCTCTCCCCTCCCCACCACAGGCGGGAGCGCATGCGCTGGAAGATTGCATCTGCCCGTCTGGAAGGGCACCATGCCTGCCATGCACGGGCGTGAGACTTTTCCCCTACCCAGTTCCTTTGCCGCAGCACCGCCCGGCCGGGGTATGGCTGCCTGCCCACCCCGCACCACGGCCCGGCTCTGGGCGCGCCTTTTCATACTGGCCGCACTGGCTACACTGAGCGCCTGCGCAGGCCCCCGCCGCACCTACGCCCCCCCGGTCTCAAGCGACAATGCGCTGAACCAGTGGACACCCTACGTGCAGGAAGCCTCGCGCCGTTTCACCATCCCACAGGCATGGATTCGCGCCATCATGCGGCAGGAATCGGGCGGGCATCAGTATCTCCACGGCCATCTGACCCGCTCCATCCATGGCGCTGTGGGGCTGATGCAGATCAAGCCCGATACCTATGCCGAACTGGCAGGCCGTTACCATCTGGGCTCCGACCCCTATGACCCGCATGACAACATCATGGCGGGCAGCGGCTATATTCACGAACTCTATAACCGTTTCGGTTCACCGGATTTCGCGGGAGCCTATAGCTGTGGCCCCCAGTGCATGAGCAACCACCGCACGCGCGGCACGCCTCTGCCCTCTTATGCCGTGGCGTATCTCGCGGCTGTATCCCCCCACCTGAACGACCCCGTACCGGGAGACAATACGCAGATCGCGCAGGCCGTTGCGGCAGCGGAAGCACAGAACTGGAGCGATTCAGACCACCCGCAGAGCGATGCCCTGAACGATGCACAGGCTGATACGGTAGCCTCCACCCCCACCGGCTCTGACACCCGGCAGGTCAGCATCGCGCCCCTGCCCGGCCAGTCCAGCCGCGAAGTCGCGCTAAGTGGACCTGCCATTACATGGCGGCAGAACCGCATTACCGGTAATGCGGTAATCCAGATCGGGGCTTTTTCCACACGTGGGCGGGCAGCGGCGGCCCTGCGCACCGCCCATGGCGCAAGCCCGGCACTAGGGCAGGCACATGACCGGGTGGAACAGATTCTGTCCGGCTCGGGGGCATCCGTCTGGCGCACACGGATTGAAGGCCTACCCGCCACCCAGACAGACGCCATCTGTCAGGCGCTACACCAGCAGGGGCTGGCCTGCATGCCGGTTCATTAACCCCTCCAGCCGCCGCAATACCCGGCCCAGCCCCCCGTATCGCTGCGATACCGATCCGGTGCACACCCACGACAGGCCCCGCAGCACCCCGGCGCTGGGCACAGCATCCCTCCGGCTTGGCCCCCACCATGACCGGGCAGGCGGTTACACCACACCGCCCCCACCAAGAATGCTTGGCGGGACAGACCTGAGAGGATATGAAGGCTGGCAGGAATATCGCAGCCGCCAGCCAGACCTGACCTCTGTCCTCCACGGCGGAGCGGGAAGGACAGACACCTCAGCGTCAAGGAGCCGTATCGCCATCATGCTTCGCCGTCTCATGCCCCGCTCTCTCTCGCCACGCCCGGTAATGGCCCTTGCGGCTCTCAGCCTTCTGGCGTCGTGCTCATCCGACCCCAAAACCAGTCAGGGCCTGACCGCGCCGGACGGCCGCCTCCTCCATGAGGATCGTGGAGCCTCCGGTGGCGAAACCGGCCTTAAAGGCGGGGTAAACGCCTATCTGTGGCGGGCCACGCTGGATACGATCTCCTTCATGCCGGTCGCCACGGCCGATGCGGAAGGCGGTATCATCCTGACGGACTGGTACACCCCGCCCGCAGCCCATGATGAGCGCTTCAAGATTACCGCCTTTATTCTGGACCGCCGCCTGCGCTCGGATGCGCTGCGCCTGAGCGTGTTCCGTCAGGTGCGTGAAGGGGGTGCATGGGTGGATACCCCGCCGGCTCCCAACACCGCATCCGACATCGCTGCGCGCATTCTCTCCCGCGCGCGCAAGCTGCGGGCCAATAACGGCAACCGCGACTGATCCGGGGCAACCGCCCTTTCTTTCCGCCCCCGCCAGCCGCTTCAAAAGCGCGTAACGAGGGCGGGACTTTCATTCCAGCCTGACAGTACAGAACCTTCCATGTCCCAGCCTTCCAGCACTCCTATTCCCACGACCCCCGCCCCCTATGACTTCCACACCGTCGAACCCCGGTGGCAGGCTGCGTGGGATGAGGCCGGTATTTTCACCGTGCCCGATGTGCCCCCGGCAGGGCAGCCCAAATACTACGTGCTGGAAATGTTTCCCTACCCTTCAGGGCAGTTGCACATGGGCCATGTGCGCAACTATGCGCTGGGCGATGTCATTGCCCGCTACAAGCGCGCCCGCGGCTACTGCGTGCTTCACCCCATGGGGTGGGATGCCTTCGGCCTGCCTGCGGAAAACGCTGCGCGTGAACGTGGCGTGCACCCGCGCGAATGGACACTGGCCAATATCGCGGCCATGCGCACCACCCTGCAACGGCTCGGCTTTTCCCTGAACTGGGACCGCGAAATCGCCACCTGCCTGCCCGATTACTACGGCAAGCAGCAGCAGCTTTTCCTTGATTTTCTGGGAGCTGGTCTGGTGGAGCGGCGCGAAAGCTGGGTCAACTGGGACCCGGTGGACCAGACCGTGCTGGCCAACGAGCAGGTCGTGGATGGCAAAGGCTGGCGCTCCGGTGCGCCGATCGAGAAAAAGCAGCTCTCGCAGTGGTTCTTCAAGATCACCGCTTTTGCCGACGACCTGCTGGGCGGGCTGGACAGCCTCGAGCGCTGGCCCGAGCGGGTGCGCACCATGCAGGAGCGCTGGATCGGCCGTTCCGAAGGGGCGAAGGTCATCTTCAACCTGCACCAGCCCCCTGCCGGGCTGGATACGGACCTGAACGCGGTTGAGGTTTTCACCACCCGCCCCGATACGCTGTTTGGCATGTCGTTTCTGGCCATTGCCCCGGATCACCCGCTGGCGGCATGGGTTGCCGCGCGCAACCCGCAAGCTGCTGAGTTCGTGGCGGAATGCCGCAGGCTGGGCACATCGGTCGAGGCGGTGGAAACCGCAGAAAAGCGCGGCTTTGATACCGGACTGCGGGTCAACCACCCGTTCCTTGACCAGAGCTTTCCGATCTGGATCGCCAATTTCGTTCTGATGGATTACGGCACCGGCGCACTGTTCGGCTGCCCCTCGGGTGACCAGCGCGACCTCGACTTCGCCCATAAATACACCCTGCCGGTGGTGCCGGTCGTGCTGCCGCCGGGCAAAGCCGAGGCAGACTTCGCCATCACCACCTCCGCCTTCACGGGCGATGGCAGCATGATCAACTCCGGTTTTCTGGATGGGCTGTCCACGCAGGATGCCCGGCGCGAAGCCATTGCCCGGCTTGAGGCAATGGGCGTTGGACAGGGTGTGGTCAACTGGCGGCTGCGTGACTGGGGCATTTCGCGCCAGCGCTACTGGGGCTGCCCCATTCCGATCATTCACTGCACGGAATGCGGCCCCCAGCCCGTCCCCGCAGACCAGCTTCCCGTGGAACTGCCTGAGGATGTCACGTTCGACAAACCCGGCAACCCGCTGGATCACCACCCAAGCTGGAAACACACCACCTGCCCATGCTGCGGCAAACCCGCCACGCGTGAGACCGATACGTTCGATACGTTCGTGGATAGCTCATGGTATTTCGCCCGCTTTACCGCGCCGCATGCCGCCACCCCCACCGTGCGCGACGCGGCGGATGGCTGGCTGGCGGTGGACCAGTATATCGGCGGGATTGAACATGCCATCCTGCACCTGCTCTATGCGCGCTTCTTTACCCGCGCCATGCGCAAAACCGGCAATCTGGATGTGAGCGAGCCTTTTGCCGGGCTGTTCACGCAGGGCATGGTCAGCCATGAAAGCTACAAGGACAGTGCAGGCAACTGGCTGTACCCCGAGGAAGTGGAACACACGGCGCAGGGCGTGATCAAACGCGGCACCACCGAACCGGTAACGGTTGGGCGTGTGGAAAAAATGTCCAAATCCAAGCGCAATACGGTGGCTCCGGTGGCCATCATCGAGCGCTTTGGCGCGGATACAGCGCGCTGGTTCGTGCTGTCCGACAGCCCGCCCGAGCGGGATATGGAATGGACCGAATCCGGCGTGGCCGGGGCTGCGCGCTTTGCCCAGCGCCTGTTCCGCGCTGTATGCGCCATTGCCGAAACCACACCAGCCACGGCAGCCGCCCCCACGCAGGACAACCCCGCCAGCCCGCAGGCCGATACCCTGCGCCGCACCACGCACCGCACCATCGCGGCTGTAACCGAGGCGCTGGAAGGCTTTGCCATCAACGTGGCGGTAGCACGCCTGCATGAGCTGACCTCCGCCCTGATTGATGCGGAAAAACAAACCGATACGGCAGGCATGGACTTTGCCCGCCGCGAATGCGCCCGTGCCCTGTGCCTGCTCTGCGCACCGATGATGCCGCATCTGGCCGAGGAAATATTCTCCCGCCTGAACCCGGCTGACGGGCTGGCAGCACAGCAGCCTTGGCCGCATGCCGAAGCAGACCTGCTGGCGGCCACCAGTGTTACCATTGCGGTGCAGATCATGGGCAAGCTGCGCGGCACGGTGGAAGCCGAACCGGATGAAGAAGCCGCCACCGTGCTGGCCCGCGCAGAAAGCGAGCCCAATGTGGCGCGGCTGCTCGAAGGCAAGCGCATCGTCAAGCGCGTACATGTTCCCAACCGTATCGTTAACTTTGTCACGGCAGGCTGATGAACCGTACCGCCTTCATGCTCCGTCTCGCACGCCCGCTCACGGCCCTGCTGCTGCTCCTGCCCATGGTTCTGGGTGGCTGCGGGTTCAAACCCCTGTACGGCGAGCAGGATGGCGAGACGAACATCTCGGCCGAAATGAAGGAAATCTACGTCGATAATATTCCTGAACGTCTAGGCCAGCAGGTACGTCTGGCCCTGCAGGCCTCCATGTCGCAGGACGGGCCGGAAGACCCGCATAAATACCGGCTGCGCGTTTCTCCTCAGGTCAGTTCCGAAGCGATCGACACTCATAACGACAACACCACCGGCCGCCAGCGGCTTGTCGGCCGCGCCCACTGGATCCTGTTTTCGGTAGAAACCACGCCACGCCTGCTGGCTCAGGGTGATACCAGCACGATGGACGGCTATACCTCGTCCTACGAACAGTATTTCGCCCAGACCCTGAATGCGGAAACAGCCTTCGGCCGCGTGGCACAGACACTAGCGGAACAGGTTACGCAGCAGGTCGCAATATGGCTGCGCACGGGAGCCAAGCCCCTTACCCGCCAGCCGCAGGGCCCCAAGGCCTATTATCCCATCCCCACGGCCATACCCAATTCCAACAACGAAACGCCTATGGATGCCGGGGCGGATGATGCCATTCCCGCCATGGCCACGGGCCGCTCATCCAGCGACAATGACAGCGCGCCCTGATACCGCACACGCCCGCCCTGTTCCTGTGGGCCACACGGCACAAACGCGCCATGTGGCCCCGCATTTTTCCGCCCTGTCATGAAAATTGACGCCCGCACCCTGCCGCGTGTGCTGGCAGACCCCGGCGCTTGGCGGGTAATCCTGCTCCATGGCGAAGATACGGGGCTGATTCGCGAACGCGCGCAGGAAGCAGCCCGCACGATCATCGGCCCGGAGGAAGACCCCTTCCGCCTCGCCCTACTCGACCGCGAAACCCATGACAGGCTGGAAGAAGAGGCAACAGCCCTTTCCCTTATGGGCGGCCGACGCGTGGTACGTGTGCGCGACGCCGCAGACAGCCAGCTCAAGGCAGTAGAGCACATCCTTGGCCAGACGACCGATACGCTGGTCATTCTTGAAGCACCGGGCCTATCCTCACGCTCGAAGCTCCGCGCACTGCTTGAACGCAGGCCGGACTGTGCTTCCATCGGCTGTTACCCGGAGGAAGGGCGCACGCTTGAGAGCAGCATTACCAAAATGCTGGCCACACACCGTATCCGCATAGACAACGATGCCCTGCACTGGCTGATAAACTGCCTGAGCGCGGATCGGTCCGCCACGCGGGGCGAAGTAGAAAAACTGACCCTTTACGCGGGCGATGGCGGCACATTATCGCTGGAGGACGTGCGCACCTGCATTGGCGATGCTGGCAGCGTTTCACTGGAAGATGCCGCCTTTGCCGCAACACAGGGCAACCGGGCGGAAGCGGACCTTGCTCTGGAGCGTGCGCTGGCCGAAGGCATAAGCCCCATTGCCATTATTCGCGCATTCATGGCGCATTTGCATCGCCTACGCCGGGTGCGGGCGGCCATGGCGGCAGGCGAAAGCCGCACGGATGCGCTCAAAACCCTGCGCCCCCCCGTTTTTTTCAAACGCACAGCCGGGTTCAGCCGGGCCCTCGAACTCTGGACACTCCCGGCCCTGACACACGAACTCACCCAGTGGCAGGCACTCGAACTGGCATGCAAACAGACAGGCGCACCAGACCAACTCCTGTGCCGCCGCCAGACCGCCATGCTGGCCGCGCAGGCGGCACGTCAGGCCCGCCGCTAACGCTGCTGCTGCCTACTGCGGGGTTCCCCCCTTGTCCACTGCGGCGGCTTTCAGTATAGACTGCCAGTGTGTGTCCGCGTAGCTCAGCAGGATAGAGCACAGGATTCCTATATAAATTGGGCACCATGTCAGGAAACAGCATGGTGAATCCGCTCAAAGTCGGGGAACGCTACGGCCATTTGGCCTTGCCAATCCCGAGCCAAGCCGCCCCCGGGCGGAAGGTGTAGAGACTGGACGGGCGGTGCCTAACGACCTGCTTGCAGGTTTATGGCAAAGGGACAGTCCAGCCCACGAACGCTTTGTCCAACACGGGACAGGGCGGCGGTGAAAACCGTAGTGGGATGAATCCTGGGGCCGTGGGTTCGAATCCCGCCGCGGACACCAACACACATTTTCCAGAGCCATGCGAACAGGTGCGCCAGCACCGCCTGCAACATTACCCTCAGTACTGTTGTGGCACGGCCTTCGGGTAGAACCCGCGTACGACTTTTTCCATGGTCAGGCCCTGCACGATAATGGTGCACACCACCACACCATAGCAGACAGGCAGTAGCAGATCGCGTAGCGCGAGTGGCAGGCCGAACCCCAGCGATACCGATAGACCGCCAGCATACGCCCCTTGTCCCACTGTCGCCGATGCACCGGCAGAATGGACAGCAACAGAGCTACAAGACTGATCGTATCCATACCTGCGCGCGCGGATCGTTTTGGGGCGTGCCGTCAAGAAAAACCGGCACCCCCGTGATGCAATCCGTTGAGTAGTGGCTGAGAAAAAGCCGCTACCGCAGAAGGTTCAGGCTTCCACCGGCAAGGGTTCGGCAGCAGGCACCTGTGCAGGCCAGTCACGGCAGTTACGCACCGCGCCATTTTCACGCACGGCGTCCAGCGTTTCGGGGTTGAGGGTAACAAACACCCACCCCCCCTGATCCAGCTTGCCTTCGCCCATAATACCATCCGCCGGAAACCCACGGTCAACGGGGCCATACACACCCGCGCACCCATGGTTTTCATCCAGCGTGGCCAGCCATGGAGCATCGCCCACCGTAGGAGCCACCGCCACAAAGCACTGATTTTCCAAAGCACGGGCCTGTGCTGAAATCCGCACACGGTTAAAGCCGTGCAGGGAGTCCGTGCAGGTTGGCACCAGTATCAGCCACGCACCGGCTTCGATCTGCCTACGGGTAAGCATGGGAAATTCGGAATCATAACAGACCGCAGCGCCAATCAGCCCCCACGGCGTTTCAAACACACCGGGCGGATTGCCGGCGCGCACACCCCATGACTCGTTTTCAAAACGGGTCATGACATGCTTGTCCTGAAACATGATACGGCCATCGGGCGCGATAAGAGGCGCACGGTTGCGCACACCCTGCGCCTCGGGTCTGGGCAGGGTGCCGGGCATCAGCCACACACCATGGCGCATGGCCGCACCGCGCATGATTTCCAGCAGCGCATCGCTATGGGCGCAGACCGCCTCAAGCTCGGCCCCCGGGTCTGGCGCATCTACCAATGCGGAGGCCACCTCCATGCAGGCATATTCGGGCATGAGCAGCAGGTCGGCATCGGCAGCACCCTGCGCCACCAGCCTGTCCAGATGGGCCACGTAATCCTCGATCGTGCCAATACGCGCGACTTCCCATGCCAGAACGCCCAAGCGCAAGGGTTGTGTCATGACTGTTTCTCCGGCTGTAACAGAACCTGCGGCACAGGGGCCGCCCGCAATGGTTTAATGAAAAAATCGAGCCAGTGCAGGGTTTCGTCAACCTGTCCGGGTTCTTTCCACATCATGGTGCAGGCCACACCCGGCAGGGGCGAAAACCCCCTTTTGGCCCAGAAGGCATGCAGGGTGCCCGCCCCTTCTGGCCGCAATGGATGCTCGGCAGGCCGCCGCACGGAGCAGAATACCGCAAATTCTGCCCGGCTGTCGGTCAGGGCGTAGCGTTCACGTTCCTCAAAAAACCGCACACCCAGCCCCTGCCCCCGGTAAGAGGGCAAAAGAACAGATTCGCCAAAATAAAAAAACTGGTCAGGAGAAAGCCCACGCGCCTCGAACGGTGCGCGCACATCCGGTGCTTCATCACGCAGCGGCAGACAGGACGAGGCCCCAATTACCTGTGCGCCATCCCGTGCGATCACCACCGCTGCTCCGGGGCTTTTTACATAAAATTCGAGATATTTCTTTTCGTATTCGGCATCGCCCTCATACAGATAGGGCCATTCACGGAATACGGTAATCCGCAGCCGGGCCAGATCGGCCATGACAGGCCTGAGGGCCTCTCCCGAGAGGGTTTCAAGCGTGATACTCATCCACGGTCCGTTTTCCAGCCTTGCCGCCAACACGCTTGCGCGCCTGCCAGCCGGGGTCAACCCCCGACCGGGTTGCCCCATACAAAACCGGCCAGCCTCAATCCGCTTTCATGAACGCGCCATGAAGATTCAGTTTTGCCGAACCACAAACCCGTGCCAGCCAGCTTTGCCGCCATGCTTCAGGCCGCTGGAGCCAGCACGTTTTCAGGCTGTTCGGCGTCAGGCTGGATACCGTTGGACAACGGGGCTCCATCATCATACTGGGCCAGAAAATCCACCACGGTCTGCCGGTACAGATCCAGCCCCTTATAGCTGGACAAGGCCGGGTCCAGATCCCGCAGAACGCGGTGCAACCGTTTGCGCCACTTGCCTACGCGCATGATGTCGCGCACCGGCATCAGGTAACAGCGAATGGAAAACAGAATGGCGTTGGAGCGCGGCAGGCGATAGAGGGTTTGCAACTCCACCCGCAGATGCACCTTGTCAGCCACGTTCTCGGGCGTGACCGAAGCGCGATCAGCCCCCCAGACCATGAAATTTTCCGGCGAGGTATCCAGCCGGGGGTTGATGGTCATGGTCCAGTTCAGCCGCCGCACCGGTTTTTCGTGCTGCAACATCAGCAGAAAACGCAGGCCACGATCAAACACACCCATTTCCGCCGCTTTGGGCACGGGAGCGTGCCACTGCCGGAAAGACATGCCCAGATCGAACTTGAGCGACCAGTCCGCCTGCGCGGTCACCATGCCGCCATCCATCCACAGATCATCCTCACGCTGGTCATGCAGCGTGAAATCTCCCTGCATTTGCCGGGCCATATATTCAAACGGCGGTAATGGCAGGGTTACGGCATCGCCAAACACGAAGCTCTGCTCGTAACCCAGCAACCGGTTGACCCAGTGCCAGTCCAGCCCTTCGCGCCGCAGGGAAAAATGCTGCGGATACTGATCGGACAGGGTGGTCATAGCCAGTTCGACAAAATCCCACTCTGCCTCACGCATATGGGGCAGAACGATACAGCGTTTGGGATCTTCTTGCAGAATACGCGCTTTTTCCGCGCATTCTGCCACGTAATGCTCGTCAATATCGAACGTATTGCGCATGGCCGCAACCGGACCACTGCGAATATGGGGCTCCACATTCATGGAATACATATAAATGTCTTCAGGGAACGGAAACGGAAACCGCATGATGGTTTCAGCACTGTTCGTTACCTGATAGGGCGGGCGATAACTTTCCCGCGCACTGGTCTGAACGGTCATGCCCGCCTCCTCTTTACAGGTTGAGTGTCAGCGTATCCGTTCTGGCACGGGATACGCAGGTTAGAATGGTGCGGCCTTCGGTTTTTTCCTGCTCCGTCAGCACATGGTCCCGATGTTCGGGCACACCGTCGAGCACTTCCAGCGCGCAGGCTCCACAGGCCCCGCCACGGCACATGCATGGCGCATCCACCCCGGCATTTTCAAGCGCTTCCAGCAGGGTTTCATCTCCCGCCACTTCTATTGTCTGCCCGCTGCCTGCCAGCACGACCGTAAAAGGCTGCCCCCCTTCAGGCACAAAAAAATGTTCCGAATGAACCTTGGCAGCCGCAAAACCAATCTGTGCCGCCGTCTGCTCCACCCAGTTCATGAAACCCTCCGGCCCGCAGAAATACAGATGGGTGGCGATATTTTCCTCCGCCATCCGCTGTTTCATGCCCACATCTTCGGGCGGACGGTCATGCAGGAAAACCCGCGCGGGCGGCAGACTGGCAAGCAGCGCCTCAAAAGCCGGTTTTTCCTCCGGGCGGCAGAAATGGTGCAGGGTATAGTCCGCCCCCGCCGTTTCCAGCGCGCGAGCATGAGCAAGAAAAGGCGTGATACCAACCCCGGCGGAAAGAAGCAGGTGCCTTCTGGCTTTTTTAACCACAGGAAACAGGTTGGCGCTGCTCAGCACCGTAATGACTGTGCCGTCCTGTGCCTTGTCATGCAGGAAAACCGAGCCCCCGCGCGACTGCGGCGCACGCCGCACAATCACGCTCAGTTCGCGCCCATCAGGCGTTGCGGACACAACGGAATAGGCATTTTTGTAACGCCGCGCCTCATCCCCAAAACCGAGCACCACATGGCTGCCCGCAGACACGGCAGGGAAGCGCCCCCCCTGCGCCACAAGCACGAATTTGCGCAAGGTCGGTGTCAGCACGTCCACCGAGGCAATAACAGCCGGATAACCAGAACGTTCAACCATGACGGGCCGCCGCCTCCATTGCCTGCAACAGGATTTCGGGTTCGCCTACCCCCATGTAAGCCCCCAGCCCGCGTGAGTAATGCTCGCGCACGAACAGGGTGGTGCCGCAGCCAAGGCAGCGCACCGTATCAGCCGCCACCCCTTCGTTAAGCGTATCGCAATGCACACAGACCACACGCCGTGCCGCATCACGCGGGGGAGCAAACTGCACCTCGCCCGTGCCCAGCCCTGCTGCATCCGCCACAATGGCCACACGCGCCAGAAAAGAGGCACCACCCGCCGCATACAGCCTCAGCCCCACCCGCTCACGCGCCAACCGTCCGGCCAGCCGTTCCAACAGGGCAGTGGCGGAACGCAAAAAGACTTCCCCTTCTCCCGTATCCGCCATGGCCGTTGCATCGGACACGACTGTCCATACCTCTGGTGTGGCGGCACCGCAGCCCTCGGGCAGGGGGCAGGCCGCCTCATCACGAACATACAGGTGCCGCACACCCGACGCGTCCAGAACCAGTGGGGCAAAAGGCAGTTGACTGCTGACGATCACGCTCTTTTCTCCTCCCCGCATGGTCTACAGACAGACAATGCGGCAACCCTGTTTTTTCAGCCTTTGACGGTACGTTTTTTCTTTTCGGGATCATCAAACGGAAGCTGATGTGTAACGCCGGGCAGGCTCTCATCGCCTGAACGCACGACAATGCTCCGCCCCGGCGCTGCGTAAGGCACATCCATACGCGCAAGGGCCATGGAACGCCCTGTCAGCGTGGAAACCATACCGCAGGTAACGGTACCCACACGCTGCTCGCCATCGTACACACCCGCCCCGGGCTCGGCTGCGGTGATGCCTTCAAGCAGCAGCCCGAAAATTTTGAACCGCTCACGCCCCTTGAGCGCATAATGCGCGGGCGCACCACGGAAATGCGTCTTGCCCGGGCTGACCGTGAAATCTAGCCCCAGCTCCCACAACGTATCCCCGGCCAGATCCTGCTCGAACGGATACATTTCGGAATTGTCGTAGGGATAGAACAGCAGATAGCTTTCCACCCGCAGCAGATCGAGTGCGGTAAAGCAGACAGGCACAATGCCATCTGCCTTGCCATCCGCCAGAATTGTATCCCAGATCAGCGGTGCGTCAGTGCCTTTGCAGAAAATTTCGTATCCACGCTCGCCCGTGTAGCCCGTGCGCGAAATCATGACCGGCGCACCGAACAGCGTTGTCTGCATATGGCTGAAATAGTTGAGCTGGCGGATACCCGGCACATGACGGGCCAGAAAATCAACCGCAACCGGCCCCTGCAACGAAAGGTCGTGCAGGTCGTCATCAAACAGCATGGCGGCGTTACGCCCCACCACAGCCTGCGCCAGCATTTCATGCAGGGTGCCAGCCCCGTGCACCACCATCCAGCTATTGGGGCCGGTGCGGTACAACAGGCAGTCATCAATAAACTTGCCGTCGTCATTGAGGACCGTGGCATAGACCGAACGGCCCGGCTGCACCTTGCTGACATTGCGGCTGGTTGCATAATCCAGAATGGCCGTGGCGTGCGGGCCAACCAGATGCACTTTTTTCAGCCCCGAAACATCCATAAGCCCGGCCCGCGTGCGCACAGCCACATGATGGTCCTGCAGGCTGGAATCGTAGCTCCAGGCCGTGCCCATGCCGTTCCAGTTTTCAAGGGCGGAGCCAAGGGCACGGTGGCGATCTGCCAGAGTGCTTGAACGCCAGCTAGTCGTCATGTCTTTCAGTCCTTACTACGCCTGAGCGCCACGCCATGGCGGCAGAAACCACCAAGGCGGAAGCCATCATATTCCTGTCTATTACGAATGTGAAAAGATCATGCGTTATAGACTGCATAAATTTTTCTTATTCCAAGACAATTCTTTTACAGACAGGCTATTTTTACCAAATCCCTCTCAGCCGGAAGCCCGCACACGCGCCTGTTCGACCGGCGCCAGAAACGCCTCAAGCGAGTCATCCATCGCTTCCATCCACGGCGTATGGTGCGGGGGGGCCATGGTGCCGGTCAGCACTGAACGGTAACTACGGTCACGGAAGGTCATAATGCCCTCTTCCTTGTCGTGTTTCCATTCCTTGAACAGCGCCGCCACCTGATCGAGATCAAAGGGCGGATAATCGGTATAGATCATCAGGTCGCGCACGTAGTCTGTCTGGAAATCAATTTCCTGCGTGGCATTTTCCAGCGCCTGATCACGCGCGACCCATGCCTTGCTATCCGCCAGCATATCGGCCCTGCCGGGCAGGTCCAGCTTTTCCATGATAACATCACGCGCAAACCATGCCTGCGCATCGAACATGTTAAAGGTGTAATACTGGTCCTGCATACCCAGATAGAGCAGCTTGGGATTGTCTATCCAGCATATGCCCTTGTACAGGCTTACAGGATACAGACAGTTATGCGTTTTCAGGCGCAGATAGTCCGGCAAGAACGGGAAGTAGTGCTTGTAGCCAGTGCACAGGACGATGGCATCCACCTTTTTTGTGGTTCCATCCTGAAAATGCGCAATATCCCCATCAACCTTGAGAAGAAGCGGATGTTCCTCGAACCCTTCTGGCCATTTAAAGCCGAGCGGCTTGGAGCGGTAGGAAAACGTGATGGATTTTGCGCCATATTTGTAGCACTGGCTGCCAATATCCTCCGCCGAATACGAACTGCCAACCAGCAGCACATCCTTGCCCGCGAACTCATTGGCATCACGGAAATCATGCGCATGCAGGATACGACCGGGAAAAAGATCAAAACCGGGAAAGGACGGCACATGCGGTGTTGAAAAATGCCCAGAAGCAACAATCACATAATCAAACCGCTCGGAATAGACATGCGCGCTGGTAAGGTCTTCCACCGTGACAAGGAAGTTATCGGCCTCTCCATCCCACTGAACATCACGCACGGATGTGCTGAAGCGCATATCGCCTTCAAGATTGTCACGCTTGATACGCCCGACAATATAATCCAGCAGCACTTCGCGCGGCGGATAGGACGGAATGGGCCGCCCGAAATGCTCTTCAAAAGAATAGTCAGAAAATTCAAGCCCTTCCTTGGGGCCGTTCGACCACAGGAACCGGTACATGCTGGCGTGGACAGGCTCGCCATATTCATCCAGCCCGGTGCGCCATGTGTAGTTCCACATACCGCCCAGTGTCGCCTGTTTTTCAAAACAGACCAGTTCAGGCACTTTTTCGCCCGCCTTGCGCGCCGCGCCGAAGGCTCTCAGCGCTGCCAGCCCGCTCGGGCCCGCGCCAATAATCGCCACTCTTTTTGCTGTCATGCTCACACGCGCTCCCTGTTCACGGTCGGGCTTTCAGCCTGCCGTATTGTCTGTCACTGCAAGAACATTCAGGACCTGACCCGGCTCTTGTCCGGGTCATAGGCTGGAAAAGACGTGACCTTTACAGGAATTCTCTTTTGCAACCCATCAAGATGGCCAATTTCCAGCATGCGCCCGGTCTCAGCCACGGCCGTATCAACCCGTGCCAGCGCAATGCTTTTTCCCAGCACGGGCGACAGGCACGCACTGGTAATACTCCCCACCCTGGCGCGCCCGTCATAAACGGCATCGCCATGGGCAAGATGTTCGTTAGACAGGCTCTCCAGCCCTACCAGCTTGCGCCGGGGAGCCTGCCTGCGCTGTGCCAGCGCCTGAGAGCCTATGAAATCATCCGTTTTTGATGCTGGTACCGCAAAACCGATCCCTGCCTCAAACGGGTCTGTTTCCGAGCAGAACTCATAGGCGGCAAAGGCCAGCCCTGCCTCGATCCGCAGCCAGTCGAGTGCATCAAGCCCCAGCGGCACCATGCCTTCTGGCTGACCCGCTGCCCACACGGCTTCCCACACGGCATGGGCATGGCGCGGATGGCACCAGATTTCGTAACCCAGTTCGCCCGTATAGCCGGTGCGCGACACCAGAACCGGCACCCCCGACGGCCCGCCCACACGCCCGATGGTAAAGCGGAACCATTTGAGCGCGGCAATGTCGGGCTGCGTGGGCGGGGTCCAGATCAGTGGCGCCAGAATGGCGCGGCTCTGCGGCCCCTGCACCGAGATATTGTGCAACTGATCGGTGGACGGACGCACAAAGGCATGCAGCCCGTGCTCCACTGCAAGGGCGCGCAGCCATTCTCCGCAATACTCATCCCCGCACACCAGACGGAACGCCTGAGGGGCAAGACGGAAAACGGTCGCATCGTCCAGCATGCCACCATGGGGGTAGCACAATGCGGTGTAGACCACCTGCCCGACCGCCAGTTTGAGAATATCGCGCGTGGCGGCCAGTTGCAGCAGGGCCTGTGCATCCGGCCCGGTTATTTCAAACTTGCGCAGGGCCGACAGGTCCATGACACAGGCACGCGTGCGGCAGGCCCAGTATTCCGCCACCGCGCCGTACCCCTCAAAACGCGCAGGCAGCCAGAAGCCCTTATATTCGACAAACTGTGCGCCCTGCGCGGCAAGGTCAGAATGAAAACCGCTCTGCCGCGTCATGATCGCGGGTGCTTGTGGTGTCATACGATGGGCAACCCCGCTGGAAATGGCACTGTCGCGGTCATAGACCCGCACATGGATATCGGTCGGCTGCCAGCCATTGGCCTCTGTCACGTCATCCGCGCAGGAGGACGATGCACAGACAAGGTCTGTCAGAGCGCGCAGCAGCACGTAATCCCCCGGCCGGGACCACGGCTCGGCACTGGTAATGGCCCCGCATTCCTGCACCTGTGTGTTGAAAAAGAAGTTGATGGCAGGCCAGCCGCTCCGGGGCGTCAACCCCTCGCCTTGCAGCACCGCGTTAAAATTATCGCTACAGTTGGCATGGCCGGGGTAGCCGGTGTCATCGTAGTATTTCGCGGTGCAGGCCAGCAGGAAGGCATCATGCCGCCCTACCGTGTCCTGCACGACCTCAACCAGAGGCTGCAGACGACTGTCGAGAAAACGCCCGTGCAGGCCGGGCACAGGCAGGGCATGCCCCTGCACCGTGCGCGTGGCCGTGGCGTCCAGCCCGTATTCCTGCCCCTGAGCCAGCGCCTGTGCATCAAACGCCAGAAAATCGGAGCACTGGCGGCCAGCCACATCAATAATCTGGATATAGTCGCCCTTGCGCACCCGGTAACACACGGCTGTCGCGGCGGGCACGCGCACATCTTGCACAATGGGGGCCAGCGGCTCGGGCAGGCGCTCAGGCCCCTCGGGGGCTGGTGTAAAATGCAGGTCATACGCGCCCGGGGCATTGGACTGATCGGGCATCATGTCTTCAGCCGGAAGATCGAGCACGATTTCGCCATCGGCCAGCACATCAAAACGACAGCCCGCCCCCGCCTGCTCATCGGCAGTGAACAGGGCATAGAGGCTTTCGCCCTCCGCCCCCTGCGGGGCAGACTGTTGCGGTGCCACGGCACGCAAAACACCCTCAGGTGCCGCCAGCACGCCCGCCTGCCCGCCATCAACGGTAATGACTTCAAGACCCTCACCGGCCCGGACCGTAAACCGCCGGGGGCCACTGCCCCCCGCCACCCGAACAGGTGCCGCTTTATGCTGCGGTGCAAACAAGAGTGTCATGGCGCTACGCCACTCCCCGTCCGTTTCTCTTACGGAACAAGACTAAGGAGAGCAGATGCGTTTTCTCAATGGTGCCTTTTGGCACCATTCCCCCCTCATACGCGCACGCCCATGCGCCATAATGGCTTGACAGAACCATCCCCCAAACGAAACAATCAGAGACGATGCGGACTCGACGCGGCAGAGCCCGACAAACGCCAGCCCTATCCGGCACCCGGCTTCTGCGGCACGGGAGAAAAAGGACAATGGGAACATGACCGGCACCATACCGCCGGACAGCCACACAGCCCCCTTTATGGAACAATGGCTGGCCGAACTGGGGCATGTCGCGGGCCATATTGGCGGCGCGGATTTTCACACACGCCTCCTGTCCGTATTTTCCCGCCTTATTCCACACCAGTCTTCCTGGATTATCGCCTATGCGCCGGGGGTGCTGCCCCATGTGCTGCATACGGAGGATGTCGAGTCCACGGCCTTTAGCGACTACAGAAACCATTTCCGCACGTTCGACCCGTTCTGGCATTTATGGCGCAGTCAGGCCCGCCAGCCCGTGGCATCGCTCTCCACGCTGGACAAGGCGGTAAAGCCTTACGAATACACTTCAATTTTCCAGAAAAACTGCGGTTTTTCCGATGAGCTGGCCATTATCCTGCCCATCCTGTCCAATACCTGCATCATGCTGTTTCTCCAGCAGACGGACAGGCCCTTTACCCAAAAGGAAATCAACCGCGCCCGGCTGGTGCAGCCGCTTTTCTATGGCCTGCACCAAAGCCATATCAACCAGACCCTACAGGCATGGAGCCGCACCGCGCCCTATACCGAGGCACAGGCGGCCAACCGCCCGGACAGCGAAGGCGCGCTGGTTCTGGATCGCCACCGCAACCACCTGCATGCCAACGCCGCATGGCGCACGGCGGAGGCACGCCATGGCGCACCGTTCCGCCGGGCCCTGCACCGGCTGCTCAGAAGCACGGATGGCCTGATACCGGGGCACAGCCCCACAATACTGGAAGAAAACGGCTTTACCCTGAGCCTGCAAGCCCTGCCCGAAGACTGCCCGCTGGCACCCGCAGGCTATCTGCTTACCCTTACCCCCGGCACCACACAGGCGCCGCTATCCGCCCTGCCGGGCCTGCATGTAACCCGGCGTGAGCAGGACCTGCTGGAACTGCTGCTGCAAGGCCGCAACACGGGCGAAATCGCCCAGACACTGGGGATCAGCAAGGGCACGGTCAAAAACCACCGCCAGCGGCTGTACCGCAAGGTGGGCGTTACCACCGAAAGGGGGCTGCTCAGTCGCCTGCAGGCCCTTCGGCAGCAGTAATCAGCCAGCCAGCCCCTGTGCTGCCTGCAAGGTGTTCTGGAGTAGGCAGGCGATGGTCATCGGCCCGACACCACCGGGTACGGGCGTAATGGCGGCGGCATGGGGGTAAACCTCGTCAAACGCCACATCCCCCACAATGCGTGAGCCCTGCGCCGTTTCCGCGCGGTTGATACCGACATCAATCACCACCGCACCGGGCTTGATCCAGTCGCCTTTCACAAGGCCGGGATGCCCCGCCGCAACCACCACGATATCCGCCCGGCGGGTTTCCGCCGCGACATCGCGCGTTTGCAGATGCGTGACCGTAACCGTGCAGCCCGCCTGCTGCAAAAGCCGTGCCATGGGCCGCCCCACAATGTTGGAGCACCCCACCACCACGGCGTGCAGCCCAGCCAGTTCAGGCAGCACCGACTGCAGCAACATCATGCAGCCCTTGGGCGTGCAGGGAATAAACCCGTCATGTCGCCCTACGGCCAGAAGCCCGGCATTGACGATATGAAAACCGTCCACATCCTTGGCGGGGGAAATCGCATCCAGCACCGCGTCCCGGTCGATCTGCGGGGGCAGAGGCAACTGCACCAGAATACCGTGCACGGTTTCATCCGCATTCAGGGTGGCAATCAGGCCGAGCAGTTCGGCCTCCGATGTGCTGACCGGCAGGTGATGCGAAACCGAGCGCATGCCCGCCTGCTCTGTCGCGCGGATCTTGTTGCGCACATAAACGGCGCTGGCGGGGTCATTCCCCACCATCACCACGGCAAGAGTTGGAAGAATACCATGAGCGGAATGGAGGTTTTCAGCCTCCTGCCGTATTTCGTTTCTGAGCTGGCGGGCATAAGCCACGCCGTTGATCAGCTTTGCGTCTGCCTCCATGACACGATCCCCTCCATCCGCTCAGGAAACGAAAACAATGGTTTTGTTGCCGTTCATGATTGTACGCATTTCAATATGGTAACGCACTGCACGCGCCAGCACGCGCCGCTCGATATCACGCCCCTTGCGGATCAGGTCATCGGGGCTATCCGCATGGGAAATCCGCTCCACGTCCTGTTCGATAATCGGGCCTTCGTCCAGGTCACGCGTAACATAATGCGCGGTGGCACCAATAAGTTTCACGCCGCGTTCATAAGCCTGATGGTAAGGGCGTGCGCCCTTGAAACCGGGCAGGAAGGAATGGTGGATGTTAATGCACCGGCCTGAAAGAGCCGCCGCCATGTCGTTGGAGAGAATCTGCATATAGCGCGCGAGCACGACCAGATCGGCACCGCTTTCCTCCACCACGGCAAGAATGCGCGCTTCCTGCTCGGCCTTCGTGTCCTTGGTGATCGGCAGATAGTGGAAAGGAATGCCGTAAAAATCGATATCCTTATAGGTTTCTTCAGTATGGTTGGCGATAATACCAACAGGTTCGATCGGCAGTTCGCCAATACGCCAGCGGTAGAGCAGATCCACCAGACAGTGATCGAACTTGGAAACCATGATCACGACCTTGGGGCGGTAGGACTGGCAGTTCAGCCGGTAATCCATGCCGAATTCCCCGGCCATGGCATCCACCAGCACACGCACCTCGGCCTCGGTAGTCTTGCCTTTGACGATATCGAACATGATCCGCATGAAAAAACTGCCGCTACCCACATCATCATACTGCTGGGCTTCGGTAATATTCGCGCCGGCTTCATACAGCGTCTGACTGAGTGCCGCGACAATACCCGGTCGGTTAGGGCAACTCAGGGTCAGGATATAGCCTTTGGCATTGGGAGACAGTGTCGACATGCGTCTTTGATCCATTTCCTAGGAAAGTGCGCCATTCATAGCGACATGAAGATCATGAAACAGGCTTTCCGCAAAGCTGCGGAAGACAAGAAACTCGTACGTAACCGGGTTTCGTGCAACCTGCCTGAGAATAACCGGAATATGCCCCGCCAGTGTCAGGGCCACATGGCCCGGCTCAAACACCGCGTCATGCAGGTCCACGGGCACGAGGCGACCTGCCACCTCACGCGCCTGCGGGCCAGACAGCAGCAGGCTGGTGCGGCTGTCACTCTGGCTGGTCAGGGCGCAGACATCGCCACAGCAGGCACGCAGGCGCGCCATCAGCCCCTCGCCTTCGGCTGTGCCGCCGGGGCCTGCGAACGCCAGCCACTGGGTGGGGCCGCACCAGACAAACACCACCTGCCCATCTGCCGTTGATACGGCGCGGGGCTGTTCGGGCAGATCCACCCCGAAAGCTTCACGCACCCGCTCCACCAGTGCGGCCCGCCCACCCCCGGCAAACGCGCCGAGGCTGACAGCCTCACCCATGGGGGCCAGAGCCAGCACCGTATCACCAACCCGCACGGGGTCGGCACTCACGGGGGGCTGGGCAAACAGAGACTCAACCATGCACACGCGCTCCCTCGGGATCGACAAAGACAGGGGAAACCACACGGGCCCGGACAACCGTGCCCGCCAGCGGATTATGCAGGGCCACGATCTCGCCATGCCGCGCCGGGCCGTTGGACAGCAGGCCAAGCCCGATCCATGACCCCAGCGTGGGAGAAAACGCCGCCGATGATACCCAGCCCTGATCCGACGCCGCCGTAGCGGCAGCACCATCAGGCAGCAGATGCGCGCCCGCCACAACCTGCTCCGCCGGGTTAAGCGGTTGCAGGCCCACAAGGGTTGGCCGCGCGGGGTCTGTCAGGGCCGCACGCTGCGCCATGTGTTTACCAATAAAGTCCTTGCGGGTGGACAGCATGCGCCCCATGCCCAGATCATGCGCTGTGGTCTGGCCATTGAGTTCCGGCCCAGCGGGGTGACCTTTTTCGATACGCATGACGCCCAGCGCCTCGGTACCATAGGGGGCGATACCATAGGGTGCCCCCACCTCCATCAACCTGCGGACCAGAGCATCGCCATAACGGGCAGGCACGGCCAGTTCGTAGGCCAACTCGCCAGAAAAGGACAGGCGGAACAGCCGCGCCGGAACGCCGCCGCACACACTGACCTCCCCCGCCGCCATATAGGGAAAAGCCTCGTTGGAGAGGTCAAAGGCCGGGTCCACCACATGGCTCAGCACGGCCCGTGCCTGCGGTCCCGCTACGGCAATCTGTGCCCATTCATCCGTTACGGAAATGAACTGCACATCCAGTTCCGGCCACAGCCACTGGTGGCAGAATTCCAGATGCGCCATGACTCCCCCCGCATTAGCGGTGGTGGTAGTCATGACATAATGGGTCTCGCCCAGCCGGGCGGTAGTGCCATCGTCATAGGCAAAGCCGTCCTCACGCAGCATCAGGCCGTAGCGCGCACGCCCGACCGGCAGCTTTTTCCAAGCGTTGACATAAACACGCTCCAGAAACTCCGCCGCATCCGGCCCCTGAATGTCGATCTTGCCAAGGGTTGTGACATCGCAGAACCCGACGGCCTCACGCACAGTGCGCACCTCGCGGTTGACTGTCTGCAACCAGTCCGTCTCACCCGGACGGGGGTACCACTGCGCGCGCTGCCACAGCCCGTTGGCCGTAAACACAGCCCCCTGACTTTCCGCCCACTGATGGGTGGGGGGCAGACGGGCTGGCTTGAAATGCCGCCCGCGATGCGCACCGGCCAGCGCGCCAATCGCCACCGGCTGGGTGGGGGGGCGAATAAGCGTGGTGCCGGTCTGCCCAATAGCGCGCTGCGTAATTTCGGCCAGCAGAGCAATGGCATTGACGTTGGATGTCTTGCCCTGATCGGTTGCCATGCCCAGCGTGGTGTAGCGCTTGAGATGCTCGACCGACACAAACCCTTCACGCGCGGCCAGCGCGACATCCTTGGCCGTGACATCGTTCTGGAAGTCGACAAAAGCCTTGGCCCACCGGCCTGAAGGCACGCCTGCCAGCGCGTGAAACAGCGGAGCAATGGCGCTGGATTCGGCCTCGGCTACGGGCAAAGCGGGCTGATCCGCCTCAAAACCGCAGACTTGCGCGGCCCGTACACCGGCCTGCGCCCCATCGCGCAACGCTCCGGCCGTGCTAAAGACCCCGGCGGCTGCACCGGCCACCACCATGCCGGGAGGCAGGGCGGCAGGCAGGAACGCGCACAATGTCTCATCATAAACCGGGCGCATGCCCTGATGCGTGGTCAGCGCGATATTGGGCGACCACCCGCCTGACATGGCCACCAGATCGCACGCAAAGCGCTGCTCGCGGCCTTGTGCATCGCGCACGCTCACGCCGCTGACAGCCAGACGGCCCTGCACGGCGCTGACCGCCCCACCGGGCACGAACGGCACGCCACAGGCCTGCGCCACCTGTGCGCCCTGCCCTTCACCCGCGGGCCGCGAATCCACGATCGCCGCAACCGACACCCCGGCCCGCGCCAGATCAAGCGCGGTGCGCAGGCCATCATCATTACAGGTATAGACAACCGCCCGCCGTCCCGGCGCTACGCCAAAGCGGTTCAGATAGGTCCGTACCGCCCCTGCGAGCATGACACCCGGCGTGTCGTTACCCGGAAACACGATAGGGCGTTCAACCGCACCAGCCGCCACAACGCACTGCTGCGCCACAATACGCCACAGACGCTGACGGGGCTGCCCTTTTACAGGCTGGGGCTGATGATCGGCCACCCGTTCCAGCGCGCCATAGGTGCCACCATCATAAGTGCCGAACACGCAGGTGCGTTCCATAATGCGCACTTCGGGCAGGGCTTCCAGCGCCGCGCGCGCCTGCTCGGCCCAGCGCCATGCGGGCGCGCCATCAAGCTGCCTGTGCTCGGCCCGCAGGCGGCCACCTGTCAGGCTGTCTTCCTCGCACAGGATCACCCGCGCGCCGGACCGACCAGCGGCAAGGGCCGCCGCCAGCCCCGCCGGACCGCTGCCCACCACCAGCACATCGCAAAATGCCGTGGCTTTTTCATACTGGTCGGGGTCGGCCTCGTCCGCTGCGCGCCCCAGCCCCGCTGCACGGCGGATCAGGGGTTCGTATACTTTCTCCCAGAAAGCAGCAGGCCACATGAAGGTCTTGTAATAGAACCCCGCCCCCAGCACCGAAGAAAACAGACTGTTCAGCCCCAGCGCGTCAAACCCGAGGCTGGGCCAGCGGTTCTGGCTGGCGGCGGACAGGCCATCATACAGCTCCGCCACCGTGGCGCGTGTATTGGGCTCGCGCCGGGGGCCGGTGCGCAGTTCCACCAGTGCGTTAGGTTCTTCCGGCCCGGCAGACAGAATGCCGCGCGGACGATGATATTTGAAAGACCGGCCCGCCAGCCGCACACCATGAGCCAGCAGGGCAGAGGCCAGCGTATCGCCCGGGTGGCCCGTATACTGCCGCCCGTCAAACGTGAAGCGGATCGTCCGCCCCGTATCGATACCATTGCCGCCCGCCACACGGTGCGGCTGCGCGCCCGAAATCGGGGAAGAAGACATACCGGCGTCCGTCATGCCGCGCCCTCCTTGTGTTCAGCCTCATGTTCAGCCTGCGCCACCGCCCGTGCCGCGCGCACGTCGGAAACCAGATGTGTGCGCGTATCGCGCGTTACCACCAGCCATGAGCGGCACCCCACACCATGGTACCAGAGTTCCTGATGGAGCCCGGCAGGGTTGTCGCGCAGATAAACATAATCCACCCACGCGGCATCACCGGCCTCTGCGGCCGGGCGGCGCACCGTGGCATCGCCCCGGTAGGTAAATTCCTCAACTCCGCGCGAACCGCAGAAAGGACAGGTCAGACGCATGGAAACCTCAATGCAGGTTGGGCTGTGCGCCCATGCCTTTTTCATCTATCACCGCGCCGCGCGCGAAACGGTCGAGCCGGTAGGCTGTCGCCACGGGGTGCGGCTCATCACGGGCGAGCAGGTGGGCAAAACACAGGCCCGATGCCGGCGTGGCCTTGAACCCGCCGTAACACCAGCCCGCGTTCAGGTAGAGCCCCTGCACCGGCGTATGGTCGATAATGGGGCTGCCATCCATGGACATATCCATGATCCCGCCCCAGTGCCGCAGCAGGCGCACGCGCCCGATACGCGGCATAAGCGCCATGCCGCCTTCGCACACATCCTCAATCACGGGCAGGTTGCCGCGCTGGGCGTAGGAGTTATAGCCGTCGATATCACCACCAAAGACCAGCCCGCCCTTGTCAGACTGGCTGATATAAAAATGCCCGGCCCCGAAGGTTACCACACCGTCAATAAACGGCTTGATCCCTTCGCTGACAAACGCCTGCAGCACATGGCTTTCAATCGGCAGGCGCAGGCCCGCCATGGCCGCCACCCGTGAGGAATTACCAGCACAGGCCAGCCCCAGCTTGCCAGCGCCAATAAAGCCGCGCGTGGTTTCCACCCCCACGGCCCGCCCGCCTTCAAGGCGAATACCCGTGACCTCGCAGTTTTCGATAATATCCACGCCCAGCCTGTCCGCCGCACGGGCATAGCCCCACGCCACGGCATCATGCCGCACCGTGCCACCGCGCCGCTGCAACAGCCCACCCCGGATGGGAAAGCGCGCATCGTCAAAATTCAGGAACGGCACCATGGCGCGCACCGCCTGCGCATCGAGCAGTTCGGCATCCACACCATGCAGGCGCATGGCGTTGCCGCGGCGGATATACGCCCCGCGCTGGGCATCGTTATGAAACAGGTTCAGCACGCCGCGCTGGCTCACCATCGCATTGTAATTGATGTCCTGCTCCAGCCCTTCCCACAGCTTCATGGCGCATTCATAGAACGGCTCGTTACCGGGCAGGAGATAGTTCGAACGCACAATAGTGGTATTGCGCCCGACATTGCCGCCGCCGATCCAGCCTTTTTCCACCACGGCTATGCGCTTTCCGCCATAGCGCCGTGCCAGATAATAGGCCGTGGCCAGCCCATGCCCGCCACCGCCCACGATCACGTAATCATAGGTAGGGGCCGGGGTTGCCTTGCGCCAGGCCGGTTTCCAGCCCGTATTGCCGCGCATGGCCTCGCGCAGCAACGCAAACAGGGAGTAACGATCAGTTTGCATGATAAATCCGCTCTTTGCTCTGTTTTCACCCTTACGGAGCGTTCGCGCTTGAGACAGCATAAATTTTTCTTATAATACGACCATGGCCATAGCAGACCTTCCGTTTGACCTGTCATCGCTGACCGTATTTCTGGCCGTGTGCGACAATGGCAGCATGGCGGCCGCCGCACGGTCGCTAAAAGTAACCCAGCCCGCCATTTCACAAACCATAGCCGATCTGGAAAACCGCCTTGGCACGACATTGTTTGATCGCAATGTCCGCCCTCTGGCGTTAACCCCTTCAGGCACGGTGCTACGCCAGTACGCGCAAAGCATGCTGGCCGAAGTGCGGTTGGTGGCCACGGGCATACAGAAAATGCGCCTTGGGCGTGTGCCGCAATTGCGTATGGGGGTGGTGGACTCACTGGCCCGCGCCCTTTCCACCTCCATTTCCGACTTCATGCACGAGCGGGTGGGACGGCTGATCGTACATGCGGGCCTGACGGAAACCCACGCCACAGCCCTGCTGACCCGCCAGATCGACTGCGTGATCGGGGTGGATGAAATGGAGGATGTTTCCGGTCTGGAGCGCTGGCCCCTGTTCGAGGAACCCTACCTGCTGCTGTACCCCGAGCAGGAAACCCCACCGCGCGACACGCAGGAACTCAGGGACTTTCTGGGCCAGCACCCATTCGTCCGCTTCTCGCAGCGTTCACGCACGGGGGCGGAAATCGAGCGCTTTTTGCGCCGCCTGCGTATTGATGTGCCTTTCCAGCAGGAGTTCGACCTGCCTTATGGCGTTTATGCCACCTGCCGCAACCGGGGCGTTGCCATTACCACCCCGCTCTGCCTGTATGAGGCGGGTTACACCCAAGGCTGTGGTCTGGCCTGCCACCCGCTACCAAGCCCGACTTTCCACCGGCGGCTGACGCTTGTGGTGCGGCGGCGTGAGTTCGGTCGTTTTCCGCTTGATCTGGCGCTGTTCCTGCGTGAACAGCTCAAGCAGGACGTCATGCCCGCACTCGGTGGGCTGTTTCCCGCTTTTGTGGAGCAGATGCGCGTACTGAGCTAGCCAACCCGCAATGTGGGTGCTGGCGGGATGGTGCGCATGGAGCTGACGATTTCAGGCAGCTTGTCAGCGCAGAGTCTCCCCAGATCCGGGTGGAAGCTCCGCCCGCTCTCTTTATGCAGATACTCCTGCAAACGCGGGACTGACCACGGCGCCTTGTACCGCCTGCGGGATGCACAGGCATCGATCGTGTCGGCCAAAGAGACGATACGAACCAGTTGGGGAATACTGTCCCCCTTCAGCCCCAGCGGGTAGCCGGTACCATCCCAATGCTCATGGTGCATCAGGATTGTATCGAGCACATCCTGCGTGAAGTCGTGATCATACCACTGGGTTACAGCCAGCCCGAGCAAAGGGTGGCGCTGCACCGTTTTTTTCTCATCAGCGGTCAGGCGTCTGGGAGCCTGAAGAATCTCGTTGGGAATAAGCAGCTTGCCAGTATCGTGCAGCTCCCCGGCCATTTTCAGGGTTGCACGGTCGATCGTGTTGATCCCCGCCAGATCAGCAATGGTCTGCGCCACGTGGCCGACCCTGAACCCGTGCCCCTCATCCATATCCGCCACCTGACGAATAAATTCTGGGAAGGGCAGTGTCTTGGGGGGCAGTGCGTGCTCCGACCAAGCCCCGGTCTCATGATCCCCTGACATTACTGGCTATCCTTGATGCCGCTCTCTTTCGGCTATTACCGGAAAAGATTATCCCGCCCACACAAGGGACCAGAGCGGGCTGCGGTCTGAAATTCTTAAAAAAGTCTTAAAACTCTATCGTTTACTCGACTGAAGGCGGGTTGCCACTGTGCCATCGGATGACATTTCAAGCAACCATAACAATGCCGCTGCCGCCTAAAAAATGCCATAAACCCACCCATGCGGGGCGTTACTGCGTTTCCAGCACCTGCGCGACAACAATCCGGTTCCGGCCCTGCGCCTTGGCCGTATAAAGCGCCTGATCAGCCTGATTGATCAGAGCGCGGACATTGGTCTGCCCATGCAGGGTTGTCACCCCACCCGATACACTCACCCGGACCTGCTGCTCGGAACGAAGGGTTACAGGCAGATGGCTGATAGCCAGGCGAATCCGCTCGGCACATTTGCGGGCGGCCTCGACATCGGTTTCTGTCAGGACAACCAGAAACTCCTCGCCACCATAACGGAAGACATAATCATTCACCCGCAGGGATGACGTAATCGTGTTGGCGACGAAGCAGAGAATCTCATCCCCCGCCAGATGCCCGAAGGTATCATTGATCGACTTGAAATTATCGATATCAAACAGAACGATGCTGAAATGCTTGTTCTTGGACAGCGCGAAGGAAATTTCGTTCTGCACCACCACATCGAGAAACCGCCGGTTGAGCACCTTCGTCAGCGGGTCGCGGCCGGTCTCTATCTGCTCGATGTTATGGAAAATACTTTCCATCAGGAAAACAATTTTTCGAATACTTCTGTGCAGGGATGCAACAAACCGCTCGGGTAATACTCCCTCATCCCGGATGGCCGTGAGCTGCGTATCGAGCGCTTCGATCTCGCGCTGGATCTGCACGAACTCGGAGCGACCATTGAACAGGTTTCGGCCTTTATGCGTAAACCACAGACCAAAATCGGAATCTTCAAGATTATAAAGATCCTGAAACCTGTTTTCACATAAGGAGCGCATCGTTTCCATGCACCATGTGAAAAATGTCCGTGCCTGGGTCTCTTTTTCGAAACTCAGATCCTGACCAATGGAAACAAGGCGCAGGGCCTCGTTATCCTCGACCATTTTACGAAAGCTTTTTTCATAGGAGCGCATGATGAACTTGAACGCGAAGTCCATCATCCCCCCGGCATACAGGATCAAGCCCGAGCGATCAAAACCACCGGCCTCATCCTGCGTAAACAGGCCAAGGATCTGCTTTTTCAGAATATAGAAACCATACGCCACAATATGGGTGGGAATTTCCAGTCGGGCATAGCTCGCCCCCAGCCGCATCTGTATCTTGCACAGGCGTGCCACATGGTCGGGCGTGGCGGAAAAGAGGGTGACCAGATAGTAATACAGGCTCCGCTTGAGCGATTTCTGGATACTGTCCTTTTCTAGGAAATCCGCCACATCGGCATGCTGAAGCAGGGCCTCGCAAAAGAACGCCACACAGGCCTGCCCCTGCGCCTCGACCCGCCGCCTGACATGTTCACGCTCGTCCTGTGGTGCCTGAAGAATAATGTCGCGCCACTGTTCCTGCGGCGTGAGGTAGATGAAATTCTTGTCCATAATATCTGGTATGCCTCGCAAAGCTCCACGCCACAGTGAAAGTGAAGGCACTTTCGCGTCACGAAAACAGACACGCGTGGAACCGCCAAAATTTTCTTTTATCTGCGTATGGTCTGTCTTTTCCAAAGAACCATACGACTACCGACCGCACTCGCCTTCCGGGCTGATACTAGCACACAGCCCCCGGCCCGCAACGGGAATCCCCACCGGGCGGGCCGACCAGCCAGAAAGCGGCCCCGCGCACGGCACGATCAGGCTGAACGTGGCTGATAGGCAACAGTTCCCGCCAATATGGCCTTCTGGTGGCTTTTTACCGCCTCCCGTTATTGCGAATCATTCGTAGCACCTCTATCGCCATGAGTGCGAATGATTATCATATTTGAATGGAACCCCTCATTATGGCTGTCTCACGATTGAACGCCCATCTGCACAAAGCCCCGCTGGCCCTTGGTCTGGCCCTTGGGTGTCACGCATGGTCGGCTTTCGCTGATGAACAGCCCGCCGCCACAAAAAAGAACACCCTGCCTGATACAAGCAGCCAGACCAGCACCAATGCGCCCAGCGCCAACCTGTCCAATGCCGGGGGCAAAGGCCCCAAGACCACCACCCGCAAAGATGGTTCGCATGTGGAGGAATGGGTTGTAACCGCCTCCCCCATGAACACGCTGCACACGCCCATCGGGCTGAGCCGCATGCCGGATGACGTGCTGCACACACCGCAGACCATCGACGTAGTGCCGCAGATCGTCATGCAGCAGCAAAACGTGAAATCACTTGATGAGGCACTGAAGAATGTGCCCGGCATTACCGCCTCCGTGGGTGAGGGCGAAGGCGGTATGTCGGGTGACCAGTTCCTGATCCGTGGCTTTGCCGCCAATAACGACATTTATGAAAACGGCCTTCGTGACTTTGGGGTTTATACCCGCGACAGCTTCGATTACGAGCGTGTGGTTGTCATCAAGGGGCCGTCTTCACAGGTGTTCGGCAATGGCACAACGGGGGGTGCAATCAACGTTGTTACCAAAACCCCTACCGCCAAAAACCATTATCGCGCCTCGTTCTCGGGCGGGAGCGGCAACTATTATCGCGGCACGCTTGATATCAACCACAAGATTACCGACACCATCGCCTTCCGCCTGACTGGCATGGGCAATGAAAACGACATGATCGGTCGCAATGCTGTCTATTCGCACCGCTGGGGTATTGCGCCATCAATCATTTTCGGTCTTGGAAAAAAGCTTAATTATACCGTTGAATATTTTCACCAGACTGATAACCGCCTACCCGATTACGGCGTGCCTATGGTCAAGGACCCCAAGGCTGCCTATAGCGCACCGGCCACCGAATATGGCGTAAACCGCACCAACTGGTATGGCACCACGCTTGATGCCGACAATTCCAGCGTGGATATGCTGACCGGCCGCCTGCAGTGGGAAGCCAACCGCTTCATCACCATCTCCAACGACACGCGCGGCGGCCTGTATAGCCGGTATTTCTCCGCTTCGGGTGTTGGATGCACCGGCAGTAAACTGTGGGATAATAACGGCCAACTGAGCAATTCAAGCCCGGCCGGAGTTGTAATAAAAAACAACTGTAGCGACGCTCTATTCGGCGGTAACGCAGCAGCAGCCAAGATTTCCCGAACGGGTGGTGTATTCGGACCCAATCCGTACCAGCAGGATGACTGGTCTGTGCAAAACGTGCTGTCTGCCATTGCCAAGTTCAATACCGGCCGCATCCGCCACCAGATGCTGGGCGGGCTTGATATCATGCATGTCTATGACCAGCGCAAGAACTACGCCTACAACAACCCCGTTGCCCGGCAATACGTCAACCTGCTCGACCCCTCGGCCTATGTTCCGGGTCTTTCCGTCATTGATGGCAACTCGGACCCCGGTCATCTGGTCAACACCAAAACCGCTGGCCAGAAGCTTTGGAAAAAGGGCGATGCCACCGATATCGGCCTGTTCCTGTCTGAACAGGCATGGGTAACCCCATGGTTTTCCATCCGGGCCGGGCTGCGCTGGGACCACTGGAGCAGCAATTACAGCATGACCGGCGGCAAGGGCGCTGATGTGTACATGGGCCAGACCCAGGACACCATCAACCCCAATGTCAGCCTGATGTACACCCCCAACGACCACGCCATGGTGTATTTCACATGGTCTGAATCCACCACGCCGCTGGGCCTGTATGTCACCAACAGTTCCGAACCCCTGACGACCAACAACCAGAAACTGCAGCCCGAGCGCAGCAGGCTGTATGAACTGGGTGCAAAATACTCGGCTTTTCATGACCGCATCGGTTTCACGGCCTCGGTGTTCCGTCTGGAAAAAAGCAATGCCACCATGCAAGATTCCAGCGTCAGCGGCGGGATTATTTCCTCGGGTGACTCCCAGCGCAATCAGGGGCTTGAACTCAGCGTTTCTGGCCAGATCCTGCGTAACTGGAACATGATTGCCACCTATGCCCGCTATGACAGCATCACCACCGGCGGTACGGCAGCGGATATCGGCAAGCAGCTCCAGTACGTGCCGCGCAATCAGGCGACCGTGTGGACGACTTACGAAATCGCCCCCTCCTCCTCTTACAACCTGCTTGTGGGCGGCGGCATGACATGGCGTGAAGGCGTGTTTGTGGACCCGGCCAACACCGGACGCGTGCCCGCCAACGTGGAATTCGATACCGTGATCTCGCACCGTTTCGACAACCACTGGAAAGTGGCCATGAACGGCTACAATCTGGCCAACCGCCTGAACTACAGCAACCTGTTCAGCGATCGCGTCACGCCGTCCATCGGTCGGGCGTTCCTGTTCAACCTGTCGGCTGATTACTGAGCCACAGATCAACGATTACGGAACCGGGCTTCCCGCTCGGTTCCGTCAGTCCAAAGCGCCACAATGTCCCGCTCCTTTCTCTCCCGCCTGTTTTCCCGCAAGCGCCGCAAAGCGCCTACCCCGCCCATTATCCTGCCTGAATCCGTGCAGGCCATTTACGAGCGGGCCTGTCGGGGCCACCATCTTGATCAGGTTCTGTGGGGCAAGGCGCTCCTCAAAAGCAGCTTTGTACCACCAGACCATGAGCAGGCGCTCATCTGGTTCACCATGGCGGCCAACGCTGGATATGGCCCGGCCTCCAACATGCTGGGCCGATGCCACCATTTTGGCTGGGGCGTGCCCAAGAGCTTCGAACAGGCGGCCATCTACTACGCACAGGCTGCGGAACAGAACGACGAGTGGGGGCGCTACAATCTCGGTATTCTGACACTCCGCGGGCTGGGCATGCCGCAAAACCTGCCGCGGGCGTTCTCGCTATTCGCCAAGGCCGCGCAGAACGGCCACGCCAAGTCCATGAATATTCTCGCCCGTTTTTACGAGGAAGGCTGGACAGTCCCCCCCGACCCCGAGCGCGCCCGCGCCCTATACCGCGCCTCGGCCGAAGGGGGCGATTACCGTGGCTGCCACAACCACGCCACCGTACTGACCCAGAAAGGCGCATGGCAGGAGGCCCTGCACTGGTGGACACAGGCCCAGCCCCACGCCACCTCCGATATCCTGCTGGCTATGGAACGCAGCCTGAGCGCGCTGATAGCCCTGCCACCACGCAGTACCACGCCACCCGAACACCCCCCCCCCCCCCCCACGTGTTTGGACGCAACCCCCCCCCCCCCCGCTTGACACGTGCGCCCCC
>NZ_JBDNWF010000025.1:0-35514 GCF_047721125.1 Acetobacter papayae
ACCCACGGCACCCGAGCGGGTTTTACCCGGCGAGATACGCGGTGCCAGCTTGGGGCCACCCACCATGCGCCCTACAGCATAGGCCGTGCTGTCACTGGCCACCACAACCGCCACTACGAACACAACAGGCCAAACCCCGCCCTGCCGCAACCACAGCAGAGCCGTACCCGCCAGCACGATCACGCACATAAGAGCCCAAAGCGGGCCGCCAAAAACAAATGACAGCAGACAGAACAGAACAAACGATGCCCAGTGCCCGCTCGCGGCAGAAAACCCTGCACACACAGCCCAGGCCACATAAAGCCCGCCGCGCCAGTGCCGCACCGGCAGGCCGAACAGTCCTGCCGCCTCAACCGCCATACCTGCCATGCCGGCAATAATCAGCAGGCTATAAAGCCATCCGCCAAAGCCAATGCAGAGAGACGCCACAGCAACCAGCACAATTCCTGAAATCAGGCGGGGCCGTAGATCACGCCAAGCAGACTGGCCAGCCTGTGCGGTATTGCCCCCCGTCATACGGAGGCCACCGGGCGGCTACCAAAGCGGCGTTCGCGCCGCGCGTAAACATCTAGCACTGTAGAAAAATGCCCTTCAGTAAAGTCGGGCCAGTACACATCCAGAAACACCAGTTCGGCATACGCACTCTGCCACAGCAGAAAATTGGAGAGCCTGTATTCCCCGCTGGTGCGCACCACCACATCGGGGTCGGGCACACCATGCGTCCACAGATGGTTAGCCACCATGGCATCGGTAATATCATCAGGTGCCAGCGCACCGGCTTTTACCGCCCGCGCCAGCGCTCGGGCGGACTGCACAATATCGCACCGCCCGCCATAGGAGAGCGCCAGCAACAGCACCATGCCCGTATTATCACGGGTCATGGCTTCAGCACGGTCAAGCTCATGCCGCAGGCTGGACTCAAAACGATCGAGTTCACCAATAAAGCGCAGCCGCACGCCTTTTGCGTGCAGTTCGCGCACCTTGTGGCGCAGATAATAACGCAGCAGGCTGGTCAGGTCGGAAACTTCCTGCGGCCCACGCGACCAGTTTTCTGACGAAAAGGCGTAGAGTGTCAGATACGGCACCCCACGCTGCATGGCTGCACGCACGCACCGTGCCACAGCCTCTGCCCCGGCCTTGTGCCCTGCAAGATGTGGCAGCCCACGTTCGCGTGCCCAACGCCCGTTTCCATCCATGATGATGGCGACATGCGTTGGAACAGACATGTTCTTTTCAGCCACACCAGACGACATAGCAAGAAGGGCCCCAAAAAACCGGTTTTATCGACGGAACAGCCCGCCAGATCAGACCTGTTTGATTTCCTTGTCTTTTTCACTCACCATGTCATCAATTTTTTTAACATACTGATCAGTAAGTTTCTGAATGGCGTCCGACCAGGTCTTGATATCGTCCTGGCTGATTTCACCTTTTTTCTCAAAACCCTTGGACTTATCCATGCCATCGCGCCGCACGCCGCGCACGGCTACCTTGGCCCCTTCCGCATAGCGGGCGGCTGCCTTGGCCAGTTCATTGCGGCGTTCTTCGGTCAACTGCGGAATGGGCACGCGGATGGTCTGCCCTTCGCCAGCCGGGTTCAGCCCTAGACCCGCATCACGGATGGCGCGTTCAACCGCACCGGCAAGCACCCTGTCCCATACCTGCACGGTAATCATGCGCGCTTCGGGCACAGCAATCGAAGCCACCTGTGTCAGCGGCACTTCGCCACCATAAGCCTCGACCCGCACGGGCTCGAGAAGTGCCGGGCTGGCTCGCCCTGAACGCAGGCCGGAAAAATCACGCCGCAGGCTTTCAAGTGCGCCATCCATACGGCGCGTCAGATCATCCATCAGGGCATTCAAGTCAGACACGGCGGTTTCTCTCCCGTTACCTTGCACAGTGTGGCGCTGCCCGCGCCACGGTCATATCCTGTTCATCGCACCGCATAACGCGGTGATCATTCATGCTGTCTCGACAATCCGGGTAAAGGGCCCTTCACCACGCATGACGCGGGCAAACGAGCCTTCCTCTCCGATATTGAAAACAATAATCGGCAGATTGTTTTCCCGCGCGAGGCTGATGGCGGCCGCATCCATGACGTTGAGCTGGTTGGCCAGCACGTTCAGGTAGGTCAGTTCATCATAGCGCACGGCGGACGGATCACGCTTGGGGTCGGCGGAATAGACGCCATCAACCTGCGTACCCTTGAGCAGGACATTGCATTCCATTTCCGCCGCACGCAGGGCCGCAGCCGTATCCGTGGTAAAGAACGGATTACCCGTGCCCGCGGCAAAAATAACCACGCGCCCTTTTTCCATATGACGCACCGCCCGGCGGCGGATATAGGGCTCAGCCACAGAGGACATCTGAATGGCCGACATCACACGGGTGGGAATCTGTTCACGCTCAAGCGCGTTCTGGAGCAGCAGCGCGTTAATGACCGTGGCCAGCATGCCAGCATAGTCACCCTGCGCGCGATCCATACCCTTGGCCGCAGCCGCAACGCCGCGGAAAATATTGCCACCGCCCACCACAAGGCAGACCTCGGTTCCACCGCGCACAACATGGGCGATGTCCTGGGCAATGCGCTCAACGGTTTTCTGATCCACACCGAAGGCGCCACCGCCCATCAGCGCTTCACCTGAAACCTTGAGCAGTACACGTTTGCGGTTCGGCGTTTCGCCAGCACAAGCAGTCATTGGCCCTCAACAAGCAAGCAGTCCGCAACAGACCCCGAACGCACCCGTGCGGGCCACGTATCAGGGTTGCCCTCTCTTATCCCTCATGGCGCATGGCCACAAGCGTTCAGGCCACACTGGTGGCTTTTACGGCACGTCATCCAGCCCGATAGCCCTCAGGCGGGCACGCTCCTCATCCCAGCCTGAGCGTTCCTTGACGTTCAGGAACAGATGGCAGGGGCGTTCCAGCAGAGACCCGAGCTGCTTGCGCGCGCGCTCACCAATCTGGCGGATTCTCTGCCCGCCATCCCCGATCAGGATCGCCTTGTGGCCCGCACGCGCCACGTAAATCGTGACATCGATCCGCACCGACCCGTCAGGGCGCTCCGTATAGCTTTCGGTTTCCGCCGTTGCGCCATAGGGCACTTCCTCATGCGTCTGCATGAAAATCTGCTCGCGCACCAGCTCTGCCGCCAGCAGGCGGTCGGGCAGGTCTGTCAGGTCGTCCTCAGGATAGAGATACGGCCCCGGCGGCAGAGTACCTGCCAACTGGTCCAGAAGATCATCCACCCCGTTGCCCGTGCGAGCACTGACCATGAACACATGCTCAACCGGCAGCCGTTCCGTAATGGCCGCTGTCAGGGGCAGCAGCGCACCGGGAGAGACAAGATCGGTCTTGTTCAGCACCAACCAGACACGGCGCTTGGTCGTGGCCAGCCGATCGACAATCTCGCTCACCGCTTCGTTCAGGCCCGAGCGCGCATCCACCAGCAGCAACGTGATGTCCGCATCCTCGGCACCCGTCCAAGCAGCGGCCACCATGGCCCGGTCAAGCTTGCGGCGCGGACGGAAAATACCGGGCGTATCCACCAGCAGGATCTGCGTTGTGCCACGCATGAGAATGCCCAGCACCCGAAAGCGCGTTGTCTGCGCCTTGGGAGAAACAATGGACAGCTTGGCGCCCGCCATACGGTTCAGCAAAGTGGATTTACCCGCATTGGGGGCTCCCACCAGTGCCGCAAAGCCGCAGCGTGTCGTATCCGCCATATTCCGAGCCTCAGCCATTTGGCTTGCCTTCCAGTTTTGCCAGCAGGGCAGCGGCCGCAAAACTTTCCGCCGCGCGCTTATTGCCTGCCCGCCCTTCTCCCGCCAGACCGCTTGCCGTCACCCTGACAACAAACAGCGGCGCATGGGACGGTCCATCCGCCCCGATCGTTTCATAAACAGGCAGTGCTTGCCCACGCCCCAGAACCCATTCCTGCAAGGCCGTCTTGGGGTCCTTGGGGGGGCGCGCCTGCGCATCCAGCTCGGGCTTCCAGCACTGGCGCACAATCTGGCGCGCAGGATCGAGCCCACCATCAAGAAACACCGCGCCAAGCACAGCCTCCACCGCATCGGCCAGCACGTTGGCGGCGGTGCGCACGCCAGCCTTGGCCTCATGCGCTGCCACAGTCAGGGCTGCGGACATATCGATCCGCTCGGCAATATCCGCCAGTGTCTTGCGCGAAACCAGATGAGCCAGCCGCGAGCCCAAAGCCCCTTCCTGCTCCCCCGGATAACGCTCCAGCAGCCATTCGGCCATCAGCAGCCCCAGAACACGATCGCCAATGAACTCAAGCCGTTCGTTGGAGCCCGCGCCCTTGGCCTGTGCGCGCCTGCGACCGTTCGTTTTCTGGTTAACAGCCGAGCGATGCGTCAGCGCCTCGTTCAGCAGGGACTCATTGACAAATGTATAACCCAGCCGCGCCTGCAAAACACGCGCGCCACCCTGTGGTTCAGCCATGGTCACTGGATACCCTGCATCAGCCGGCCCCAACGGATTTCCTGCGGCCAGTGCCAGACCTGCCACAGCGGATAATCAGCCGAAACAGAGAAGAAAACGCGCTGCGCCCGGCCCACAAGGTTTTCCATCGGCACAAAACCGAGATCCTTCGGCCCGTCCCCCATGAAGCGGCTATCCGCACTGTCATCTCGGTTATCGCCCATGGCAAAGAAATAGCCCGGCGGCACCACGTAATCAGGCGTGTTGTTTTGCGGCCCTTCGTCAGTCAGCTTGAGAATTTCATGGCTGACCGGGCCATCCCCGCGAATGCTGGAAGGCAGTTTTTCCGTGCAGGCCTCGCCCGCCATGCTCGTATCGGTTTCATCATGGGCGATATAGGGGTGCGGGTTATCGCACGGCACAGCGGTATCGTTCAGGTAAAGCTGACCATCGGTCACGCGGATATGGTCGCCCGGCAGACCGATTACCCGTTTGACGTAGTCAACCGAGGTATCCTTGGTAAAGCGGAACACCACCACATCGCCCCGGTGCGGCGTGCCCGCCCAGATACGCCCGTTAAACAGGTCTGGCGAGAACGGCAGGGAAAAACGGGAATACCCGTACGTATATTTGGAAACCCAGATATAGTCCCCCACCTGCAGGGTCGGGATCATGGAACCTGAGGGAATCACGAATGATTCAAACAACAGGGTTCTGACAACAAGCACGACCACAACAACCGTGAAAAACGTGCGCACATATTCGAACAGGCTCTGCCACATGCCGACCGGCTGTTCAGACCGGGCCGAAGAGTGATCCTGTGTATTCATCCTGCTTCCGCCCTGCCCGCTTTTTGTCTTTGTTGCCGTAAAAAGAAATTCTGGCGGATCAAGCCGCGCGCACCCGGTTGTGTCAACCCGCCACAGCCGAGATAAAAACCTGCGCAAAGGCGTAGGGCACCTCATCCGTCAGGCTGAGCGCCAGCCGGGCCGTATTGCCCGGCGGCGTAATCTGCTCCAGCCGCAGGGCCGCTGCACCGGACAGGCAGAGCACCGGCTGCCCCCCCGGCAGGTTTTCCACCCCGATCTGCGCATGCGTGACACCTTGGGCAAAGCCCGTACCCAGCGCCTTGGCGCAGGCCTCCTTGGCCGCCCAGCGTTTTGCATATGTGCCAATTCTGGCCTGCCCGTAACGCTTTTCAGCCCATGCACGTTCCTGAACCGTAAAAACACGCTCCAGAAAACGCTGACCAAAACGGGCAATCATCCGTTCTATGCGCCGCATGTCACACAGATCGACGCCCACAGCAATCAGGCTCATGAACGCGCCCTGTCCACCTGCGTAATGCCCGAGACCGCACGCAGCGCCGCGATAACGGAAGACAGATGCCGCAGATCGCGGACTTCCACATCCATCAGGATTTCCATGAAGTCCAGTTGCCGGTTAACGATCTTGAGGTTGACCGTAGCGGCATCCCCACGGGAAATGGCGTTAGTGATGGCCGCCAGCACCGAAGGCTCGTTTTCCGCCACAATGCTGACACGCCCGACGCGCATCGGCCCGGCATTGCCGGTGCGGGCCATGGCATCGTAATCCCAGTCCACATCGAGAAAGCGCTCAGGGGTCGCGGCAAAATTTTCCAGCGTCTGGCAGGAGCGGGTGTGAATGGTCACCCCCTTACCCGTGGCCACAACCCCTACGATCCGATCACCCGGCAAAGGGTGGCAGCAGGCGGCATAATGCACCGCAACCCCGGCCCCCAGCCCCACGAGCGGAATAGCCCCGCCGGTGGGTTTGCGCGCAAATGCCCCCGAGGCCATACCCGGACGCGGCCCGGCCGTGCCCAGCACCCCCGGCAACCCGGCGAGCATGCGCGGCACACGCTGCACGCGCCGCAGTTCGGGATAGGCCGCATGCACCACATCACGCGCACCCAAGGCACCAGTGCCCACGGCCACATACAGGTCAGGCAAGGAAGTCTGCTTAAGGGCCTTGAGCGTGGTTTCGATAATTTTTTCGGAACCATCCACGCCTTCCTGACGGAAAGCCTTGGCCAGCGCAGCCCGCCCGCCATCCAGCGATACCTGACGCTGCTGCTGGGTAACATAACGGCGGATACGCGCACGCGCCTTGCCCGTTACAACAAACCGCTCCCACGAGGGAGACGGCGCGCCACCACGGGCGGTCATGATTTCTACCTGATCGCCATTTTCCAGCTCGTGGCGCAGGGGCATCAACCGCCCGTTGATGCGCGCTCCCACGCAGGTATCGCCAATCTGGCTATGCACAGCATAGGCGAAATCGACCGGAGTAGCCCCGCGCGGCAGGGAGATAAGCTGCCCTTTGGGGGTAAAGCAGAAAACCTGATCCTGATAGAGTTCGAGCTTGGTGTTTTCCAAAAACTCGTCGGGTGCCGAAGACGCCTCGAGAATTTCGAGCAGATCCTGCACCCAGCGCGGCCGCCGCAGCCCACCGTAGCCACCTTCCTGAACGCCGGTACCTTCTTTATAGGCCCAGTGCGCCGCCACACCGTTTTCAGCCACGTCATGCATGGCCTGCGTGCGAATCTGCACTTCAATCTTCTGGTTACGGGGCGAGCGGAGTGTCACCCCCGTATGCAGGCTCTGGTATCCGTTGGCCTTGGGGGTGGAGATGTAGTCCTTGAACCGCCCGACAATCATCGGATACGCGGCGTGCACAGCACCCAGCGCCACGTAACAATCCTCACGCGTGCCCACCACCACACGAAACGCCATGATGTCCGAAAGCTGTTCAAAAGCCACGTTCCGGCGCTGCATCTTCTCCCAGATCGAATAGGGAGATTTCTCGCGACCTGAAACCTGCACCTCTTTCAGACCGGCCTCATGACACAGGCGCAGCAACTCGCGCCTGACATCCTCGATCACATCCGCACCCTGCCCCCGCAGGTAGTTCAGGCGGGTGCGAATCGTGTCGTCCGCTTCAGGCTCAAGCTGGGCGAAGGAGAGATTCTGCAACTCCGTCTTGAGCCGGTCCATACCGATACGCTCAGCCAGAGGGGCATAAATATCGAGAGTTTCGCGCGCGATACGCTGCCTGCGGTCCTGACGCTCCACAAAATGCAGCGTGCGCATATTGTGGAGTCTGTCCGCGAGCTTGACCAGCAGCACGCGGATATCTTTGGACATGGCCAGCACCAGCTTGCGGAAATTTTCCGCCTGCTTGGTACGGTCGGACTGCAACTCAAGCCGGGTCAACTTGGTTACGCCATCCACCAGATCAGCCACCGTCTGCCCGAATTCGAGCTTGAGCGTCTCGTGGCTGACGCTGGTGTCTTCTATGGTATCATGCAAAAGCGCGGTGCAGACGGACTGAACATCCAGTCCAAACCGGGCCATGATCATGGCCACCGCGAAGGGGTGGGTTATGTAGGGGTCGCCATTATCGCGCTTCTGCCCATCATGAGCAGCGCAGGCGACCTCAAACGCACGGCGGACCATATCCACATCCGCATGCGGCGCGTAGCTGAGCACGCGGCTGACCAGTTTTTCACAGTTCAGGCCTGCGTGGGCGGTGGTGGTGTCGTCGTCCATTCCGGATGTCACGGCGGGCACCTGCGTGCCGCCGCTCTCTTCCGTCAACGGGCCTGTGCCCGGAACCTCAGCTCCCGCGCGGCTCACCAAAGCGCTTACCGGCGGGCGCGGCCGGTCAGGGCTGCCTCAATGGCACGGGCGTCATCAGCAGTTTCTTCCTCAACCGAGACTTCCTGCAGACCAAAGATGTTCTGCTCGGTCGGGACGAGATCCTGCACTTCTTCTTCCACGGGCTCGGGCTCGGGTTCGCGCGCCTGAGAGCGGATAAGATCGCTGCGCAGCCCGGTCAGCGAGACGGTTTCCACCGCGATCTCACGCAGGGCGACAACAGGATTTTTGTCGTTATCGCGATCGATGGTCAGTTCTTCCCCCCGTGCGATGTTGCGCGCGCGTTGCGCCGCGTACACCACAAGTTCAAAACGGTTGGAAACCTTTTCTACGCAGTCTTCGACGGTGACGCGGGCCATTACGAAGAGCCTCCAGACAATTCAGCTTACGGATTCAGCAAAGAGATACAAACATCGACAATACTGCATCCGCCCCCCGCAGGGAAGGGCTATTCCCCTATCCGGCGGATTTCCTGCCCCTGCACCGCTGCCAGCATGGCCTGCATACCCTGCCCCGAGCGGGGGTGCCGCCAGTCCGGCTGCACGTCATTGAGCGGGAGCAGCACAAAGGCCCGCTCATGCGCGCGCGGGTGCGGCAGCACCAGATGCTCAGTCTGCTGGCAGTGATCATCAAACGCTATCAGGTCCAGATCGAGCGTACGCGCCGCATTGGGCACGGAACGCTCGCGCCCGTTATGCGTTTCTATGGTATGAAGACACTCAAGCAACGCGTCCGGGCTCAGCACCGTCAGGCAGCGGACCACCCCGTTGACATAAGGGGGCTGGCCCGAAGGCGGCATGGGTGCGCTCTCATACCAGTGCGAAACGGCCTCGACCTGCACGCCCGGCGTCTCGCGCAGAGCCTGTACGGCTTCAAGGCAGGTAGCGCGCGCATCCTGCTCCGCACGGGGCAAATTCGCGCCAATAGCAATAAGGGCGGTGGCAGGCCGTACCCTATCTGACAAAACCGACATAAAACTCTCACTCAACAGGAAAATGTTAAGAAATTGGTAACTTATTGGTTGCGCACCGCAACGAATGCAATATTCTCCCGGCCTCGGCCATGTCGATGTTTCAAAAATGCTTGGCAGGCATATTCCTGCCAGAATGCAGCGATATAAAGACCAGTCATTCAGGAATGCTCTTACTCCATTCGGACAATTTCAAGACAGACCGACTGCGGGACATCAGAACAAAAATTTGGAAGGGAATGGCACATGAACCTGAAAAAAGATGAAAAAACCTGTCTATTCATAGATGGATCCAGTTTGTATTCGACGTCCCGGGGCCTCGGTTTTGATGTCGATTACAAAAAACTGCTCGATTTTTTCACGTCGAAATCTCATGTGATTCGCGCCTACTATTACGCGGCCATACTGGACACTGAAGACTATTCACCCCTCAAGCCCCTTACGGACTGGCTCTCCTATAACGGCTATTTTCTGGTGACCAAGCCCGCGCGCGAATTTACGGATTCGACCGGCAAGCGGCGGGTCAAGGGCAACATGGATATCGAAATTGCGGTGGATATGCTCGAAATGGCACCGCATATCGACCACGCCATCCTGTTCAGTGGCGATTCTGATTTCCGCCGCGTGGTGGAAGCCGTGCAGCGGCAGGGCACTCGGGTTTCCGTGGTATCCTCCATGAAATCCTCCCCCCCGCTGATTGGGGATGACCTGCGCCGTCAGGCTGACCAGTTCCTTGATCTGGCAACTCTGGGGGCGAACTTTACCCGCCGGCAGATGGAACCCGCCCGCGTGCGGCAGAACCAAGCGCCCGTGCGCCATCCGGCAGACCAGATGAGCGAACCCGAAGACGATCCGCTAAGCTGAAATTTAACAGCTTCTGCCGCACCGAACGCGCGGTGCGGCATGGACACGGCAGAGCGCATGCCCCACAAATCACAGATGCGCGGGAACTTCTGCGTGATCTGAAGCGTTCCTGTGGGGAGCGCGTCCGTCGTTCAGACTGGCTGAGGGGGTAGTCGTACCATTCAGTCATAACCAGACGTTTTTCGGAGTACGATACATGCCAACATGTTCCGAGGCCAGAAGCAGCCTGCTCTCCCTGCTGCGTGGCGCAGAACATTTCAACACCGAGGTCTTTCCGGCCAAGGAAGCCCTGTTTGCCAGTCTGGCAAAGGGGCAGTCGCCCGGCGCACTGTTCATTGCCTGCGCCGACAGCCGGATCGACCCCAACCTGATTACCCAGACTGAACCGGGCAGCCTGTTCATTCTGCGTAACATCGGCAATCTCGTGCCCGCTTACGGCGAAATGCTGGGAGGCGTGTCCTCCGCTATCGAATATGCCGTGATGGCGCTTGGGGTTTCCACCATCATCGTCTGCGGCCATTCAGACTGCGGCGCCATGAAAGCCCTGCTCGACCCGGAAAAAAGCGGCCTGGACACCATGCCTACCGTTAAAAGCTGGCTCCGCAATGCGGAAGCAGCACGGGCCGCCACGCTGAACACGTTCCGCTCCGATGATGTCGGCCCCGCCACGGTGCGCTGCATTGCCGAGCAGAATGTGCTGCTCCAGCTCGCCCACCTGCGCACGCATCCCGCAGTTGCGGCAGGGCTTGCCGGGCGCACGCTGTTCCTGCAAGGCTGGTTCTATGACATCGGCAGTGGCGAAATCACGATCCTGGACGAGCAGAGCCGCAAAAGCGTTTCGATTGATGAAGTCATCAAGCAGCTTGAAACCGAGCCCGCCTGAGCAACCTTACCGCGCGGGGCCACTGGCCCCGCGTTTTTTCCCGCTCAAAGCAGCGGTTCTAACGCTACTGGCCTTTTACCACTCTGCTGAAGCCGCCTCCCCCACCAGCCGTTCCATCAAACTCAGTACATGGAACCTTGAATGGCTGCTGGATGAAAACACCCCCGCAAGCCGCTCAGCCCCCCTCGACATCCCTGCCCGCATACCAGCCGATTACACCCTTCTGGCTGCTTTTGCCGCACGTCTGAACCCGGACATTGCCGCCGTGCAGGAAGCCGATGATCCAAACAGCCTCGCGCTTGTTTTTCCCCATACAAATTATGCTGTTTTCACAACGGACGATACGGTTCTTCAACGCACCGGTCTGGCCATACGCGCAGGCCTGAGTGTCACACGCCACCCCGATGTGCAGGCGCTCGACATCACCCCACCTTCAGCACCGCACCACCTGCGCAGCGGGCTGGATATGACCGTGCATTTTGCCCATGCGGATTTACGTGTGCTGGTCGTGCATCTGAAAACCGGCTGCTGGGATGACCCACCTTCACAAACCCACCATACCTGCCCCCTGCTTGTTAGGCAGTTTAAAGTATTATCAGAGTGGATCGGCGAAAGAGCGCAAGCAGGTGAGGCCTTCGCCATCATGGGGGATTTCAATCGCAGGCTAAACCTACAGGATCCGCTTTTTCTGAGTTTGCAGGAAAAAGCCAGACTGGACCTAACAACATCAGGATATGCCAGCCCCTGCCTGGGTGGCAGCTATTTTATTGATCACATTATTTTGGGCGGTTCAGCCATAGGCTGGAAAGAGCCTGACTCCCTGCGGGTGATGCCCATACCGCAGGGACATGGCCATCAACAGAGCGACCACTGTCCAGTTTCCATCACCCTGCACCTTCCCGCCTGATATAGGTGATACAAAAAAAGGTGGCCCGCTCACCCCTTTTCAGGACTGGCAGGCCACCTTTTGGTATCTGACACCGTCAGGCGAATAACGCGCGATCAGGCCCGCGGGGCAGAGCCACCACCGGAACGACGCGGGCCACCACGGCCACCGCCGCCACCCTGACGCGGGCCACCACGCCCACGGCCACCACCGCCACCAAGAACCGGCGGACGCTGGTTGGAAAACTCGGCTTCTTCAGAATGCCACTGGTGATCACGCATGATCGGAATAGCCTTGCCAATCGTGCGCTCGATATCACGCAGCCATGCCCTCTGCTCGGCATCGCACAGCGAAACCGCCCAGCCATCACGCCCGGCACGCGCCGTACGGCCAATACGGTGCACATAGCTCTCAGGCACGTTCGGCAGGTCGTAATTGAAAACATGGCTGACTTCATCAACGTCAATACCACGCGCGGCAATATCGGTCGCCACCAGCACCTTGACTGCGCCGGAACGGAAACCCTTCATGGCCCGCTCACGCGCACCCTGCGACTTGTTGCCATGAATGGCCTCGGCCACAATGCTGTTTTTGTTCAGAAACTCTGCGACCTTGTTGGCCTCATGCTTCATCAGCGTAAACACCACAGCCCGCGCCACCTTGGGCGATTCCACCATGGTCAGCAACGCATCGCGCTTGTTGGATGCCCCGTTAACGAACATGACGGCCTGCTGGATGCGATCCACCGTGCTGGACGGCGGTGCGACTTCAACCCGCGCAGGGTCGTTCAGCAGGGATGCAGCCAGATCTTCGATGCTGCGCGGCATGGTGGCCGAGAACAGCACGGTCTGCCGCTTTTCCGGCACGAAGGTCATGATACGGCGGATGTCGCGCACAAAACCCATGTCCAGCATGCGGTCGGCTTCATCCAGCACCAGAACTTCAAGCCCGGACAGGTCGATATAGCCCTGACCGATCAGGTCGAGCAGACGGCCCGGCGCGGCCACCAGCACATCCACACCACGGCGCATAGCTTCAACCTGACGGCCCTGACCAACGCCACCAAACACCACAGCCTGCGTAAAACGCATGTATTTGGCATAGGCCTTGAAGCTGTCGCTAATCTGAGCAACCAGTTCGCGCGTGGGGGCCAGCACCAGAACGCGAGCCTGACGCGGCGCCGTCGGGCGGGGTGACTTGGCCAGATGTTCGAGAATAGGCAGCGCAAAGGCCGCTGTCTTACCTGTGCCAGTCTGCGCCAGACCCAGCAGATCACGCCCTTCCAGCAGGTGCGGAATGGAGCCCGCCTGAATAGGGGTGGGTGTATCGTAACCTTGATCCGCAAGTGCCTGCAGCAACGGTGCAGCAAGTTTCAGATCAGAAAAACTAGTCATCAGGACGAACCTCTTCGTGCAGCCTGAAAACGAGACACAGCCACCTTTTTCAGCTAAGCACCTATGGATAGTCACAACATCATGGCACTGGCGTACCCCACGGGTAACGGGCCATTTATCCCACCCGCATGAACTCACAGGCCAAGGATTGCGGCTTTATGGAACTGTGTCTTTCCTCCGCCGTTCGTATATAGGGGCAGGACACCACTCAGGACAAGCCTACAGGACTATAATGGTCCTTAAACTTTTTTAGCGGTTTCCCGAGCACAGTGCGGCAACGCATAGCCAACCGCTTTCCAGCGGAAGGAATAATCCATATTCCTCCTTATTATGGAACAATCTTTCACAAAAAACCGGATATTTTGAACGAACGCATCAGATCCGACTGACCCCGCAAACCTAACAAAAATTTTAGGTGTCGCGCTTCCGTTAGTCGTCCTGTCGCCTCAGCAAAAACAGAGCCTGCTCACCAAACAGGTTCGCCAGACGGATGGAACGCCGCCAGGGCGCGCGCTCCCCTTCCTCATCCACAGCCATCCACTGTTCCACGCTGTATCCTTCCTCAGCACACAGGGCCAGAAAGTCGCGGATGGTGCAGGGGTGGATATTGGGCGTGTCATACCACGCCGTGTGCCAAACCGCCGTCATGGGCATCCGCCCACTCAGCAACAGCTTGAGCCGAAGCTGCCAGTGTCCAAAATTAGGAAAGGACACAATGGCATAGCGCCCGATCCGCAGCATCTGCCGCAACACTTCCCTCGGGCGGGCGACGGCCTGCAATGTGCGTTGCAGCACCACATAGTCGAAAGCGTGATCGGGATAATGCGCCAGATCATGGTCTGCATCGCCATGTATCACGGGCAGGCCATGCGCCACCGACCGCGTAACCAGCTTCATGTTCAGTTCTATACCGCGCGCATCGCACCCGCGCTGGCGGAACAGATGGTCGATCAGTTGCCCATCGCCACTACCAATATCCAGCACCCGCGTATTGGGCGCGATCATGTCGGCTATCAGGCGTTGATCAAGCCGCATCAGACCAGCCCCACATGTTCGGCCACACCACAGAGGAACCCCCGTACCGTCCGGTCAAAATCGGGTTCATCCAGCAAAAAGGCATCATGCCCCTTGTCTGTCTCGATTTCGACAAAAGAGACATTGGCCGCGGCCTGATTGAGAGCCCTTACCAGCGCCCGCGCAGCCGATGTCGGAAACAGCCAGTCCGACGAAAACGAAACCACGCAGAACCGTACAGGTGTCCCTGCGAAAGCCGCCGTCAGTTCACCGTCATGGTCTGCGGCGATATCGAACCAGTCCATGGCGCGGGTAATCGTCAGGTAGGAATTGGCATCGAAACGGCGCACAAAGCTCGACCCCTGATAACGCAGATAGGATTCCACCTCGAAAATATCGCTAAACAGCGACACCGGTCCTTCCGGCCCCGGACCGCTCACCGGACCACGCCGGGTTCTACGGCCGAATTTGCGCGTCAGGGCTTCTTCCGAAAGATAGGTGATATGCGCCATCATCCGCGCGACAGCCAGACCGCGCGCGGGCACCACATCGGCTTGCCAGTAACGCCCAGCCCGCCAGTCGGGATCAGCGATGATTGCCTGACGCCCGACCTCGTTAAACGCGATATTCTGGGCCGAGTGATAGGGAGCCGTAGCAATGGGCATGGCCGCCAGCATCATATGCGGGTAGGTGACGGTCCATTCCAGCACCTGCATGCCCCCCATGGAACCGCCCACAACAGCAAACAGCCGCTCCACCCCCAGAGCTTTTACCAGCTTGTACTGGGCGCGCACCATGTCGCGGATAGTAATGGGAGGAAAATCTGTGCCCCATGGCTCATCATCGCCCTGCGCATTGCGCCGCAAGGAGCGTGGCCCGGTACTGCCCATGCAGCCGCCCAGCACGTTGGAACAGATGACAAAAAAACGGTTGGTATCAATCGGCTTGCCCGGCCCTACCATCCGCTCCCACCAGCCGGGCTTACCTGTCAGCGGGTGGGTTTCCGCCACATACTGATCGCCTGTAAAGGCGTGGCAGATGAGTATGGCGTTATCACCGCGCTCGGAAAGCGTGCCGCTGGTACAATAGGCAAGATCGATCGGTGCAAGGGTTACACCGCAGTCAAGCTCCAGACCTTCCTGGAAGTGGATATGGCGGTGATGACCAATTTCAAGGGGTGTTGTACTGCTCATCGGGGAATGCTCGTTCTCCAGCCTGACTGTCGGGCCTGTGGGGAAGAACACCATACTTCCCGTTTCCATAAACACCCGACAGACAGGGCAGGTTCAATGTTCCATTTTGAGCGCTGCAAGAAAAGCGCTCTGCGGAATTTCAACCTTGCCGAACTGGCGCATTCGCTTTTTGCCTTCCTTCTGCTTTTCCAGAAGCTTGCGCTTGCGCGAAATATCACCACCATAACATTTGGCGGTCACGTCTTTTGACAGCGCACCAATAGTTTCACGCGCGATAACACGGCTGCCAATGGCCGCCTGAATGGCGATCTTGAACAACTGGCGCGGAATAAGCTCTTTCAGACGCGCGCAGATGGAGCGGCCACGGGTTTCCGCCGCAGAGCGATGCGCAATGAAGGAAAGAGCGTCTACCGGCTCCTGATTGACCAGAATGGAAATCCGCACGAGGTCGCTCTCCTCGTACCCGTCCATCTGGTAATCGAAACTGGCGTAACCGCGTGTGAGCGATTTCAGACGATCGTAGAAATCGAACACAACCTCGTTGAGCGGCAGGCGGTAAACCGCCATGGCCCGACTGCCCACGTAAGTCAGGTCAACCTGCGTGCCTCGGCGTTCCGTACACAGGGTCAACACCGCACCCAGATACTCATCAGGCACCATGATGGTAGCCTTGATCCAGGGCTCCTCGATCCGCTCGATCAGGGAAGGATCGGGCATATCCGCCGGGTTGTGCAGTTCTTCACGCTCGCCATTCGTGCGCTCGATCTTGTACACCACCGAAGGTGCTGTCGCGATCAGGTCGAGATCGAACTCGCGCGACAGACGTTCCTGAATGATTTCAAGGTGCAGCAGCCCAAGGAAACCACAGCGGAACCCGAAACCAAGAGCTGCCGATGTTTCCGCCTCATAATGGAAGGAGGCATCGTTCAGGCGCAGCTTGGCGAGACTGTCACGCAGCTTTTCAAAATCATCCGCGACAATCGGGTACAGCCCGCACCACACCACGGGAATGGAGGGCTTGAACCCTTCCAGCGCCGTTGCCGCCGGGCGGCGGTCATCGGTAATGGTGTCGCCCACATTACAGTCGGCCACGGTCTTGATGGCGGCGTTGATATACCCCATCTCGCCCGGGCCGAGGCTGTCAACCGAGGTCATGCGCGGAGCAAACACTCCGACCTGATCCACCTGATGCACGGCACCCGTGGACATCATGCGGATTTTCATGCCCTTTTTCAGGCGACCTTCCTTGATCCGCACCAGTACGATAACGCCCAGATAGGGGTCGTACCAGCTATCGACCAGCATAGCCTGCAGGGGCTTTTCCGCATCGCCCTGCGGAGGCGGCAGACGGGTGACGATAGCCTCAAGCACGCCTTCGATATTCAGCCCGGTCTTGGCGGAAATTTCCACCGCGTCATCCGCGGGGATGCCAATCACTTCCTCAATCTGCGCCTTGACGCGCTCAGGCTCTGCCGCTGGCAGATCAACCTTGTTGAGAATGGGCACGATCTCGTGGTTGGCATCTATGGCCTGATACACATTGGCCAGAGTCTGGGCCTCAACCCCCTGCGAGGCATCAACCACCAGCAGCGAGCCTTCGCACGCGGCAAGCGAACGGCTGACTTCGTAGGCGAAGTCAACATGTCCGGGGGTGTCCATCAGGTTCAGGACGTAGGTTTTACCATCCTTTGCCGGGTAAGACAGGCGCACGGTCTGCGCCTTGATGGTAATGCCACGCTCGCGCTCCAGATCCATGTTATCCAGGACCTGGTTGGTCATTTCACGCGCGGTCAGGGCGCCACAGGCCTGAATGAGTCGATCCGCCAGAGTGGATTTTCCATGATCGATATGTGCGATGATGGAAAAATTGCGGATGAGCGAAAGGGGTGTATCGGTCATGCTGCTCCCTTTAAGGGAAATAAAGGAAAAAGTCAGCCGGTTCCTGCACATCCGGCCCAACTTGGCGCATTATTTTTCACACAGCCGCCAAAGACCGCCACCTGCCTCTAGGCCGTGGTCATGACAATGCGGTGCAGATGATGGCCTTCGCCTTCAGGAACCGGCCGCCCCTCTCCTGAAGAGACATCAAAGGGAAGGATAATACTGGGGGCATGCTCGCTCATGATCCCGACACAGGGCACCTCCCCCGGCACGACCAGCAAAACCCTATCCTGAGCCCTTACCGCCAGCCCCGGCAGAAGCACAACGGACGCGCCCTCGCGCAGCACCGGTTCGCACAGATCAGTATCGATCCGCACAACATAGGCGGGTGCAGGCAGGTTGAAAGGACAGTCCATCTGCTCCCATGCGGAACCAGTGGGCACGCCATACCGGTCAAAAAGCCCTTCCTGCCCCAGATGCGAAAGCGGCAGGCCCCACATACCGCCCCCTACCACCGGCTCCAGCGCATGCTCAGCCCCCTGAGGTGCGAAGGGTCTTTTTTCCAGCCCTGCAGCAAAGGTGCTCAGCGGGGTATCCAGCACGGCGAGTGCGCGCAGCAGACTACCAAGAGAGAGCCAGCGTGCCCTGCCCTCATCCGTTCCCCGGCGCGATGGGTTGAACGCCGTGGCATCGAGTCCGGCAGCACGAGCAAGGCCGGAAGGTGTCAGCCCCCGTTCCCGCGCGAGGCTATCGAGTGCTGACCAGACATCCAGCGCGGTAATCATGTTTCTGACCGGGCATGGGGGCCATGGCGCAGGACTTCCTGCGCATGCCGCTGCCTGCCTGCCGCCGTCATGAAAAATCGCCCTTCATCAGAACAGGTCAGAAAACCCATGCGCTGCATGCGCTCAAGGCAGGGGTCATCTTTCAGCCCTTTCGGCCGCCCGGCGGCTCCGGCCAGCGACACCCTATGCAAAGCCGAGCGGCAGCAGGATTCAAGATAGGGTTCTTTCCACATCCGAGCAGGATTACCCATCCATCGCACGCCCGCAAGCATCAGAGCGTTGCCCATAAAAAAACGCGGCCCCCAGAGGGGCCGCGCCTTCATAACGTAACAATCCGCAGAACTGGTGGGGCTAAAAACCTTCAGCCCCGATCCGGCTCAGACAGAGTAGTACATTTCGAACTCAACCGGGTGCGGCGTGTGTTCGAAGCGATACACATCGTTCCACTTGAGCGCGACATAGCTTTCGATCTGGTCTTTGGTGAACACGCCACCGGCCAGAAGGAATTCATGATCAGCCGTCAGGGCTTCCAGAGCTTCACGCAGCGAACCGCAAACGGTCGGGATCTGCTTCAGCTCTTCGGGCGGCAGGTCATACAGATCCTTGTCCATGGCATCGCCCGGGTGGATCTTGTTCTTGATGCCGTCCAGGCCAGCCATCAGCATGGCGGAGAACGCCAGGTAGGGGTTGGCTGTCGGATCGGGGAAGCGAACCTCAACGCGCTTTGCCTTGGGGCTGGTCGCGTAGGGGATACGGCAGGAAGCGGAACGGTTGCGGGCCGAGTAAGCCAGCAGCACCGGAGCTTCAAAGCCGGGGATCAGACGCTTGTAGGAGTTGGTGGAGGGGTTCGTGAAAGCGTTCAGAGCCTTCGCGTGCTTGATGATACCACCGATGTAGTACAGCGCCGTGTCGGACAGGTCAGCATAGCCGTTGCCAGCGAAGGTGGGCTTGCCGTCTTTCCAGATGGACTGGTGGACATGCATGCCCGAGCCGTTATCGCCAAAAATCGGCTTGGGCATGAACGTGGCCGTCTTGCCGTAGGAATGCGCGACGTTGTGCACACAGTATTTGTAAATCTGCATGAAGTCGGCAGCACGCACCAGCGTTTCGAACTTCGTGCCCAGCTCGTGCTGGGACTGCGCCACTTCGTGGTGGTGCTTTTCGATCGCCAGACCCATTTCGCCCATGGTGGCCAGCATTTCGGCGCGCAGGTCGCTTTCGCTGTCAACCGGAGCAACGGGGAAGTAGCCGCCCTTCACGCCCGGACGATGACCCATGTTCCCTTCGGGGAAATCCTTCAGGGAGGCGTCAGGCCCTTCGATGCTGTCGAGCTGGTACTTGCCGTAGTTCGGGCCCGTGCCGAACTGCACGTTGTCGAACACGAAGAACTCGGCTTCGGGGCCGAAGAAAGCCGTATCGCCCAGACCGGAAGACTTCAGGTACTGCTCGGCCAGCTTGGCTGTGGAGCGGGGGTCACGGTTGTAGGGCTGCCCGGTGGAGGGCTCGATGATGTCGCAGAACAGGATCAGCTGCGGGCGGGCGGAGAACGGGTCCACCACGGCAGAGGTCGCGTCCGGCAGCAGCACCATGTCGCTTTCGTTGATGGCTTTCCACCCAGCGATGGAAGAGCCATCGAACATGAAACCATCGGTAAAACTGTCTTCTTCAATGGTGCTGACATGCTGGCACGTATGCTGCCATTTGCCATGCGTGTCCGTAAAGCGCAGATCCACGAGCTCGATCGCATGTTCCTGGATCAGCTCAAAAACCTTGGCAATTGCAGCGGCCTTGCTGTCGCCCGCAGAAGCTGTTTTCTTTACCATGCTCTTCTCACCTAAAAAGCCTGAGATACGTGCCGCACCCCGCGACACGCGCTGTATGACCAAAGGGAACACCCCTGCCTTTCATATCCGGCACGCCAGATATGAAAAATCAGATGGCATCACCCCCTCGTTCCCCCGTGCGGATTCGCACAACGTCTTCCACCGGAATCACGAAAATCTTGCCATCACCGATACGCCCTGTACGGGCTGCAGCCGAAATTGCTTCGACCGCGCGTTCGACCATGGATGCAGGGCAGACAACCTCGATTTTCATCTTGGGCAGAAAATCGACGATATATTCGGCGCCGCGATAAAGTTCGGTGTGCCCTTTCTGCCGCCCGAAGCCCTTGGCCTCGATTACGGTAATGCCTTGCAGCCCGAGCTCATGAAGGGCTTCCTTCACTTCGTCCAGTTTGAAGGGCTTTATAATGGCTTCGATCTTTTTCATATCGCGTCGTCAGCACACCATGTCATGCGCCCGCTTTGCGGGCTGTCCGTACCTGTCAGTCCACAGCCGTACCGCACCCATTCGGGCGCACGGCGGCGTGTGGGGCCACACTTGCACGCCTTGCTCCGCCGGGCAATCGGTAGATGTGCATTTGTATCGATACGGCATTAAAACGCAAAGCCTCATGCCACGCCATATCTTGACATGAGTCTTTTTCATTTTACGAACCCCCGCCAAACGGGCAAGGAATCCTGCCCATGACCAAAACGCTGAACCAGAACCTTGCGGCCCAGCCGACAACCATCTTCACACTCATGTCCGAGCTGGCCCGCCAGCACGACGCCATTAATCTCGGGCAGGGCTTTCCTGATACGGAAGGCCCGCAGGATATGGTGCGTGTGGCAGCCGATGCCCTGCTGGATAACCGCAACCAGTATGCCCCCCTGACAGGTCTGCCAGAGCTGCGTCAGGCCGTGGCTGATGCCAGCCTGCGGTTTCAGGGCCTTGCCGTCAGCCCCGATTCGGAAGTGGTCGTGACCTCTGGCGCCACAGAAGCGCTTGCTGCCGCCTTTCTCGCCCTGATCGAACCGGGCGATGAAGTGGTGCTGATGGAACCCCTGTACGATACCTATCTGCCGGTTATCCGCCAGCTTGGCGGAATCCCGCGCCTTGTCAGGCTGGAAGCGCCGGACTGGGCGCTGCCCCGCAAGGCGCTGGAAGAGGCGTTTTCAGCCCGGACCAAAGCCATTGTGCTGAACAGCCCGATGAACCCGACCGGCAAGGTTTTCAGCATTGAGGAACTGGATTTCATCGCCGATCTCGTGCGCCGCCACGATACCTACGCTGTCTGCGACGAAGTGTATGAGCACCTTGCCTTTGGTGCCCCCCATGTCTCGCTCATGACCCGACCGGGCATGCGTGAGCGCTGCCTGCGCATCGGCAGCGCAGGCAAGAGCTTTTCCCTTACAGGGTGGAAAGTCGGCTACGTGACCGCCACGGCTGAACTGGCATCGGTCGTTTCCAAGGCACATCAGAATCTGGTTTTTGCCACGGCACCCAACCTGCAACGGGCCGTAGCTTTCGGGCTGAACAAGGACGGTACCTATTTTACCGACCTCGCACGCGACATGGATAAGAAGCGCCTGATTCTTTCAACAGGCCTAGAACGCACCGGATTCCGGGTGCTGCCCTGTCAGGGCAGTTATTTTGTCATGGCTGATATTACACCATTCACACAGGACGGCCCCCAAAGCGGAATGGATGACGTGGCCTTCTCCCGCCTACTGACACAGCAGGCGCGCGTCACCACCATCCCCGCCTCTGCTTTCTATGACCCTGATGGACAGACCCCACCGCCGCGCAATCTGATCCGTTTTGCGTTCTGCAAACGCGAAGAGGTGCTACTGGAAGCCGTGGCCCGGATCGAAGCATGGAAAAATAGCCGGGCGTGATTTTTTCCATGCCCGAACGCGTTCTTTGCGGTTGACGGGTGGGTACGTTTTCTCTAAACGTCCGCTTGCTGTGTGGCGGACGTAGCTCAGCTGGTAGAGCGCCGGTTTGTGGTACCGGTGGTCGCGGGTTCGAGCCCCGTCGTTCGCCCCAGCATATTTTTCCCTTTCCCTTAAAAAATATCGGGCAAACCGCTAGGCTTTTTCGCGCCTTGATGGCCGGAAGTCACAACAGACGCACTGCACGCGCAGGGCACTGTTTTTTCCCGCATACGCATGCAATACCGGGGTAATGAACCAGCCCCCTTGCCCGCCTACACCACAGGAAGCGCACTGCCCTGTCTGCGGTAATGCGCATGCTGCTTTTGCTTTCCACGCCTACGGGTATGACCTCAACAGATACGATCTGTTCCGCTGCCCGACCTGCGCACTGGTGTTCGTCTCGCCCTTTCCCTCGGCGGAAGCCCTTGGGGCGTTCTACCACACCACGTACCGGCAAGCCTCGGCCAGCTTTTACCCCAAGGCCTCAAGCCGCCGCTGGCGGGCTATCTGGCGCAGTCTCGCTTTTCTGCCGCAGGTTGTTGGCAAGGACGTACTGGATATCGGCTGCGGCGGCGGCTTTATGGTTGAAGCCTTCACGCGGCTGGGCGGGCGAGTGCTCGGGCTGGATATCAGTCAGAACAGCATCGACTATGCCCGCGCCCATTTCGGGCACTGCACTTTCTACTGCGAAAGCCTGACGGAGTTCCGCGAACGCGGCCTACAATTTGACTTTGTGTTCACCTCCGAAGTGCTGGAACACCTGCCCGGCCCAGCGGAATTCATGCAGACACTGGATGCCATCGTTCGTCCCGGCGGGTTTGTCTATGCCTCCGCCCCCGATTACAGCCACCCGCGCACCCCGTCTGACCTCACCCTATGGGACGCCATGTGCCCGCCCGAGCATCTGCTGTTTTACAGCGCCGATACGCTCATACGGCTGTTTACCGACCACGGCTTTACCCTCTACCGGAATTTTGGCAGCAAAAGCCCCGCCCATTCGATGTTGTTCCGCCGTCCGGCCTGATTGCTGCATGCAATAGGGCAACGCTTGTCACAACAACGCTAGTCAAACCCGATTTTATGGCGGAAAACCGCCATTACGCCTAAACCGGCCCGTTTTCTGTCCTGATTGTGAAGAGTGCGCGAGCCTGATCCGCCATAAGGTTTTTAATCCGTCTGGCGCATACGTTCATGAACTTCCATACGCCAGACGCACTAAAAACTTCGGAGACGGATACCTCATCATGGCGAAAATAAAGGTCAAAAACCCGGTTGTGGAAATGGACGGGGATGAAATGACCCGCATCATCTGGCATTTCATCCGTGAACGCCTGATCCTGCCCTATCTGGATATTGACCTGAAATACTACGACCTCGGCATCGAACACCGTGACGCAACGGATGATCAGGTCACGGTCGACGCCGCCGAAGCCACCAAGCGCTACGGCGTTGCGGTCAAATGCGCGACCATCACCCCGGATGAAGCCCGCGTGACGGAATTCGGGCTCAAGAAAATGTGGCGCTCGCCCAACGGCACCATCCGCAACATCCTTGATGGCACCATTTTCCGCGAGCCTATCATCTGCTCCAACGTGCCGCGCCTTGTTCCGCACTGGACCAAGCCCATCGTGATCGGCCGTCATGCGTATGGTGATATCTACCGCGCAGCTGAAACGCGTATTCCCGGTGCAGGCCGTGTCACGCTCAACTTCGTGCCGGAAGATGGCGGCGAGCCCATGGTGCTGGACGTGCATGACTTCAAAGGGCCGGGTGTGGCACTTGGCATGCACAACACCCGCGCCTCGATCGAAGGATTCGCCCGCGCTTCGCTCTCCTACGGGCGTGACCGCAAGCTGCCGGTTTACCTGTCCACCAAAAACACCATCCTCAAGGCCTATGACGGCATGTTCAAGGATGTGTTTCAGGAAGTGTATGAGCGTGAGTTCAAGACCGAGTTTGAAAAACTGGGCCTGACCTACGAACACCGCCTGATTGACGACATGGTGGCCTGCGCCCTCAAATGGCCGGGCGGTTATGTGTGGGCCTGCAAAAACTACGATGGCGATGTGGAAAGCGACATTGTGGCGCAGGGCTTCGGCAGCCTCGGGCTCATGACATCCGTGCTGCTCAGCCCCACGGGTGACGTAGTGGAAGCCGAAGCCGCCCACGGTACGGTTACGCGCCATTATCGTGAGCACCAGAAAGGCAAGCCCACCAGCACCAACCCGATTGCCTCCATTTTCGCATGGACGCGCGGACTGGCCTATCGCGGGCGCTTTGACGATACGCCGGATGTCGTCAACTTCGCCAACACGCTTGAGCGCGTCTGTATCGAAACCGTGGAAGGTGGACAGATGACCAAAGATCTCGCTCTGCTGGTTGGCAAAGGCGCGACCTGGCTCGACACCCAGCCTTTCCTTGATGTGCTGGACGAAGCGCTGAAGAAGGCACTGCCCAAGGCCTGAAAACGCCGGGCCCGGCTCCATGCCGGGCCAAAAGGTGCTGGGGTGGAACATTCCACCCCTTTCTATCTGCGCGGCTCCTTATCGGAGGCGCGCGTTTTTTTATGTCTGTTTTGCGACCTGCGCCCATGCGGCCCGCACGGCCATATCCCTGCCTCAATGGCACGGCAGCTTTGGCGGACTGACTGCCCGCTCTTGCGTCCGGGCCGCTCTTGGCCCTATGCCCGCAGGCAAGACCAGACAAGCAGGATGGATGCTCAATGACCGACATGCCGGCCGAAACAGACGTAGCCATTATCGGTGCAGGCCCGGCAGGCCTGTTCGCGGCTTTCCAGTGTGCCATGCTGCGCCTGCGTTGCGTGCTGATCGATGTCCTGCCCGAAACAGGCGGCCAGTGCGCTGCCCTGTATCCTGAAAAGCCGATTTACGACATTCCCGCCTGCCCCGCCGTGGAAGGTGCGCAGCTGATCGCCCGGCTTGAAGAACAGATTGCACCCTTTGCCGTGCCCCGCCTGCTGGGCCACAAGGTGGAAAGCCTGAGCGGCCAGCGCGGAGCGTTCGTGCTTGGCACCGACAAGGGCGCAAACCTTGCTGCCAAAGCGGTCATCATCGCTGCCGGAGCAGGCGCTTTTGGCCCCAACCGCCCCCCTCTCGATGGGCTTGAGGCCTTCGAAGCCAGCGGTGCCGTGCAGTATTACGTGCGCCGCAAGGCCGAATTTGAAAACCGGCGCATTGTTATCGCTGGGGGTGGGGATTCGGCACTCGACTGGGCACTGGCCCTCAAGGACAAGGCGGAGCACGTTTATCTGGTGCACCGGCGCGATCGCTTCCGTGGCGCGCCTGAAAGCCTGCGCCAGCTTGATGAAGCCGTTGCCGCTGGGCAGATTGAAAAGGTCGTGCCCTACCAGCTCCATGGCCTGCACGGCCAAAACGGGCGGCTGGAAGGGGTTGAGGTCATGGACCTTAACGGTCAGGCACGCACGCTTGAGGCTGATGTGCTTCTGCCCTTCTTTGGGCTGGCAACCGATCTTGGGCCTGTAGCGCGCTGGGGCATGGATACGGCGCGAGCCACCATTCCCGTAACCCCGTCCACCTGCGAAACCAGCCTGCCCGGTGTATTCGCCATTGGCGATGTGGCCACCTATCCCGGCAAGCTCAAACTCATCCTGCAGGGTTTCAGCGAGGCCGCCATGGCAGCCCATGCGCTGTATCCCATCATCAACCCCGATCAGGCCCTGCATTTCGAATATTCCACCACCAAAGGCGTTCCTGCCGGCTAACTATCGGGAACGCCTGCCCTTTCATCCGCCCGCGAGGATGCTGCCGTGAAAGTGATCATTCTGGGCGCGGGGGTCATCGGGGTGACTTCAGCCTGGTATCTGACCCGGCTGGGCCACGATGTCACCGTAATCGACCGACAACCCGAAGCCGCGTCTGAAACATCCAGCGCGGGCACGGGGCAGATCGTGCCGGGCTGCGCCTTTCCATGGGCGCGCCCCGGCCTGCCGCTACAGGCAGTGCGCTGGCTGCTGAGCCCACAGGATAGCCCCCTGCGCCTGCGCAAATGGCCTGACCCCGCCATGCTGCGCTGGCTGGGCCTGTTCATGAGCAACTGCACCGCACGCGCCTATACACTCAACGCCGCGCGCATGCGCCGTGTGGCGGAATACAGCCTTCACTGCCTCGATACCCTGCGGCATGAAACCGGCATTACCTTTGATGACCAGCAGGAAGGGCTGATTCGCGTTTTCCGCACGCATAAACAGATGGAACTGGCGCGCCGCGCAGCCCACCTCCTGTCAGAAGCCGGAATCGAGCACAAATTCATGACGGTTGAGGGCGTGCTCGAACACGAGCCGGGCCTGACACACGCCGCACCGCTCCTGGTGGGCGGCATGCGCCTTGCCCATGAACAGTCAGGCGATGCCAGCCTGTTCACCCGCCGTCTGGCCCGCATGGCAAAAGCAGCTGGTGCGCGGTTTCTCTACAACACCACCATACAGGGGCTGGATGCCTCGGCCGAGCGCATTCTGTCTGTGCGCACCAGCGAAGGCCATCTGAGTGCGGACAGCTACCTGCTGGCCATGGGCAGCTATAGTCCCGGCCTGTTGCGTGGCCTGAATATCCGCCTGCCGGTATACCCTATCAAAGCCTATTCCCTGTCCCTGCCCCTGACAGATGAAAGCCACGCCCCTGTTTCCATGGTGGAGGATGGCGCGCGCAACGTCACCATAACCCGGCTGGGTAGGCATATCCGCCTGAGCGGTTCAGCCGATCTGGGGGGCTATACCCTCAAAAGTAGCCCTCGGCACCGCACAGCAATGGAGCTTTGCTTTTCAGAACTGTTTGGCGGGGGTGATCTGGCCGGGGCCACAAGCTGGACTGGCCTGAGCCCCTGCACGCCTGACAGCACACCCATTATTGGCCGGGCAGACCCATTCAGCAATCTGTGGCTCAACACCGGTCACGGCATGCTGGGCTGGACAATGGCCTGCGGCGCGGCCCGTGTGGTGGCTGACCAGATTTCTGGCCTGCCCCCGGAAATTCCGGCACTCGACCTGTCTCTACGCCGCTACCAGCCCCATTAAGACCGCCCGCATACCCGGGGCTCTGCCCCCTCTGAACACGTGACATAAAAAAAACCGGGGTCCTGAGACCCCGGCCTTTTCAGCCACCCTGCCCTGCCTATGTGGCAAAGCGGGTGGAACCCTGTCGGGCTGCTTACTGAGCAGCGCCTTCAGCGGCAGGAGCTGCGGCAGAGCCTTCAGCAGCCTTCTTGTGGTGGTGCTTGCCGTGGCCCTTGTGGTGCTTGCCTTCGGCCTTCTTGGTTTCAGAAGCAGCAGCCGGAGCAGCAGCGGGGGCTTCAGCAGCAGGAGCAGCGGCAGCCGGGGCAGCAGCCGGAGCAGCTTCCTGAGCGAAAGAAGGAGCAGCAGCACCGAGCAGAGCAACGGTGGACAGGGCAGCAAACAGGTTACGAGAATTCATATCAAATATCTCCAGACAAAAAACGGCCTGCAAACCCTGCTCAGACAGTTCCGAACCATCCGCAAGGACAATCGCCGGTCGCGTTCATTATCGGTAGCACGGCATTTATTGGCCGTCTTGGTCTAAAATTTTTGCAATCCAGAGACATTTCCCGGAACCGACTCATGTCCGCCTTATTTCAGCCACAAACCCGGCGACACACCCCACAAACAAAACCGGCTCTACCTGAGGTAGAGCCGGAACAGAAGGATCAGCCTTCGTTTTTGCGCTTCTTGCGCTCATGCGGGTCCAGATAGCGCTTGCGCAGACGTACTGCGGAAGGCGTGACCTCAACCAGTTCGTCATCCTCGATATAGGCAATCGCCTGCTCGAGCGACATACGACGCGGCGGCACCAGCAGCAGGGCTTCGTCCTTGCCCGAAGCGCGCATGTTGGTCAGCTTCTTTTCACGAATCGGGTTCACTTCCAGATCGTTTTCGCGCGAATGCTCACCGATGATCATGCCCTGATAAACGGTTTCACCCGCATCCACGAACAGGGTGCCGCGATCCTGCAGGGAGAACAGCGAATACTGCGTGGTGGTGCCGTCTTCAGCCGAAATGAGCGAACCGTTGCGGCGACCTTCGATGGTGCCGGCATAAGGGCCGTAATCGGAGAACAGCCGGTTCATGATACCCGTGCCGCGCGTGTCGGTCAGGAATTCACCATGGTAGCCGATCAGCCCGCGTGACGGGATGATGAACAGCAGACGCACCTTGTCGCCACCGGACGGACGCATATCCTGCATCTGGCCTTTGCGCATGGACATCTTTTCCACCACAACGCCGGAATACGGTTCGTCAACATCGATCGTGACTTCTTCGTAAGGCTCTTCGCGCTCACCCGTTTCCTCGTTGTTGCGGAACAGCACGCGGGGGCGACCGATCGTCAGTTCGAAACCTTCGCGACGCATGGTTTCGATCAGCACGCCGAGCTGCAGTTCCCCACGGCCCGCAACTTCGAAAGCTTCGCTTTCGGGGCTGTCGGTCACGCGAATGGCGATGTTGCTTTCCGTTTCCTTGAACAGGCGGTCACGGATCTGGCGCGAGGTCACCTTCTTGCCTTCACGGCCGCCCAGCGGGCCATCGTTGAGGCGGAAGGTCATGGACAGGGTGGGCGGATCAACCGGAATGGCGACCAGCGGCGCATCCTGCTCGGGAGCGGCAATGGTATCGGGAATCGTAGCCTGCGACAGACCGGCCACGGCCACGATGTCACCTGCTTCGACTTCATCAACCGCCACGCGGTCAAGACCACGGAAGGAGAGCAGCTTGGTCAGACGGCCGGTTTCCACCACGGAGCCATCGGCACGCAGCACCTTCACGGGCATGTTCACGCGCGCACGGCCCTGTTCCACACGGCCGGTCAGCACACGCCCCAGAAAGTTGTCACTTTCCAGAATGGTGGCCGTCATGGCGAAGGGCTTGTCCTTGTCCAGAATCGGTGCCGGCACATGGCGCAGGATCAGTTCGAACATGGGGCTGAGGTCCTTACGCGGACCATCGAGCGATTCATCTGCCCAGCCCTGACGGCCGGATGCATACAGCATGGGGAAATCAAGCTGTTCGTCATTGGCGCCAAGCGCTGCGAACAGGTCGAAGATTTCGTTGTGCACTTCATCGGGGCGGGCATCGCCACGGTCGATCTTGTTCACCACCACAATCGGCTTGATGCCGCGGGCCAGTGCCTTGCCAACCACGAACTTGGTCTGCGGCAGTGCGCCTTCAGCCGAGTCCACCAGAACGACCGCGCCGTCCACCATGCTCAGGATACGCTCGACCTCACCACCGAAATCGGCGTGTCCGGGCGTGTCGATGATGTTGATGCGCGTGTCGTTCCATACAACGGACGTGCACTTGGCGAGAATGGTGATGCCACGCTCGCGTTCCAGATCGTTGCTGTCCATCGCGCGTTCGGCAACCGCCTGGTTTTCGCGGAAGGAGCCCGACTGCTTGAGCAGCTCATCAACCAGGGTCGTTTTCCCGTGGTCAACGTGAGCGATGATGGCGATATTGCGGATATCCATGAATTGCCTGATTTTTTCCTGCGCCCCACGCCACCGCCTTCAGCCGGGAAGGGGCGGCAAGAACATGCTGCTGATATTTTGCGTGGGGCACAGATAGCCGCCCCGGCGGCAGAATGCACGTAAAATTCTTGCATCCCTCCCTCTGCTCCGCCATGCGGCGCGCCCTGACCCGGCGCCATATGCACAACCGCTTTCGAAGCCGTGCATTGGACAATGGTAAAAATTGGAACTAAGGATCATTCTCAAATGCGCTGGAGCAACGTATGTTGACCCGTCGCAGACATGCCGCGCCCCCGCCCGCTGGGCGCGCGCCCAGGCAGGACGACAGGACCATGCTTCTCAACTCCCTCCCGCTTTCTGGGTGCGGCGTGATTGATCATGTGCGCGAACGCACCCCCCACGACCCCGTGGCCCGCAGGCTGGGTGAACTAGGGTTTGTGCCGGGAGAACCCGTGCGTGTGGTGGCCTTTGGCCCGCTGGGGCGCGACCCCATGGCGGTTGAAATCGGTTTTACACGCTTTGCCCTGCGCCGCTCGGAAGCCGAACGCATTGTACTGCGCTCCAGCGAGGAAACCCAGCGCGCGCAGGACCGGGGCTTTTCACAAGACGAAATTGCAGGGCAGGAATGACAGACGCGGCTCCGTTGCGTGTAGCGCTGGTTGGTAACCCCAACTGCGGCAAGACCACCCTTTTCAACCAGTTGACCGGCAGCCGCCAGAAAGTCGCAAACTACGCGGGCGTGACCGTGGAGCGCAAAACAGGCCAGCTTGTCACCCCGGCGGGGCGACAGGTACTGGTATTAGACCTGCCCGGCGCTTACAGCCTGACCGCCACCAGCCCCGATGAAGCCGTAACGCGCGATGTCTGTCGGGGCGGCTACAAGGGCGAACCGGCACCAGACCTGCTGATATGCGTGGTAGCGGCCACCAATCTGAGATTGCACCTGCGCTTTCTGCTGGAACTACGCCAGCTCGGGCGGCCCATGCTGGTGGTGCTGAACATGATGGACGCCCTACATCAGCAGGGCCTGCGTGTGGATGTACCGCGCCTTCAGGCGGAACTGGGCATGCCGGTTGTCACGACTATCGGCACGCGCCGTGGCGGCGCGGCAGACCTGCTGACAGCCCTTGATGCCCCCCTGCCCGCACCGGTTGTGCAGGCGGCCTCCACTGCCGCCGATGCGGATGAAGACCTGCATGCGCAGGTACGCCACCTGCTGGCACTCTGCATTACCCGCGAACACCCGGTAGCCAAAAAGCTCGAATCGGTTCTGGATCACTGGGTGCTGCACCCTGTCTGGGGCATGGTCATTCTGTTCGTGCTGCTGTTTGTCATGTTTCAGGCCGTGTTTTCATGGGCGCAGCCTTTCATGGACATGCTGGAAGCAGGCATGACCCAGTTGGGCGGCCTCGTGGGGGCAGCCCTGCCCGAAGGCCTGCTGCGCGGGCTGGTGGTGGATGGCGTGATCGCGGGGGCTGGCACCGTTATCGTGTTCCTGCCCCAGATTCTGATCCTGTTTTTGTGGATACTGGCGCTGGAGGAATCCGGCTATCTGCCGCGGGCGGCCTTCATGCTCGACAAGCTTATGGCCGTGGCCGGGCTGAGCGGGCGCTCGTTCATTCCACTGCTGTCCAGCTTTGCCTGCGCGGTACCGGGTATCATGTCCACCCGCACTATCCAGAACCCGCGTGACCGGCTGGTAACTATCCTGATCGCGCCACTCATGACCTGTTCAGCCCGCCTGCCGGTCTATGCGCTGCTTATCGGGGCCTTTGTGCCCGCACACCGGGTGCTGGGCGTGTTCAACCTGCAAGGGCTAGTGCTGTTCGCACTTTACGCGCTGGCCATTGTCAGCGCCCTGATTGTCGCGCGCGTGCTCAAGCGCGGCGATAGCGACGAACACCCCCTGCTGCTGGAACTACCCGACTACCGCCTCCCCAGCCTGCGTAGCCTCGCCCTTGAACTGTGGCAGCGGGCGCGTATCTTCCTGTCCCGTGTTGGCAGTATTATCGTAACCCTCAGCATTATCCTGTGGGCGCTGTCGAGCTTTCCCGCACCGCCCCCCGGCGCGACCGGCCCCGCCATTGACTGGAGTCTGGCCGGACGTATCGGGCAACTAATGCTACCCGTTTTCCAGCCTATCGGTTTTAACTGGCAGATCTGTGTGGCGCTGATACCGGGACTGGCCGCGCGTGAAGTGGCCGTGAGTGCGCTGGGCACGGTCTATTCCATTACCGGGGCGGAAACCGATACGGCACAGAGCCTTGTGCCGCTCCTGTCCTCGCAGTGGAGTCTGGCTACAGCGCTCTCCCTGCTGGCCTGGTATGTCTATGCGCCACAATGTTTTTCCACGCTGGCCGTTATTCGGCGTGAAACCGGAACGTGGCGGGTGGTATTGATAACAGCGGCCTATCTTTTCGGGCTGGCTTACGTGGCCGCGTGGCTGACCTATCACATCACCCGGTATCTGACCGGCTGAAGCGGAACCAGCCCCTGTTTTAAAGGAGACATGGGATCATGATTCAGATCCTTGTTGTCGGTCTTGTCGTTGTGGTCTGCATTGTTTACTGGCTCCAGCGCTTGGCACCCGCCACGGTGCTGCCGCTGTGGCAAGGGCTGGCCAAGACCCTGCCCGCAGGCACGTTGCGCCAGCGCGCGCAGAAACTCGCCACCGGGCAGAAAACTGGTGGCTGCGGCGGCTGCTCGGGCTGCGACAAAAGCGGTGGCTGCCACTAATCAGGCCCTCAACGGCCCACCGACACCAGGCTCAGCCCGGCGCACAGCCTTGGGTGCCGACACGCAGCCGGTAGAGTGTGGAGCCCGCACACATGAACAGCCAGTCACGCTCCGGCCCTGCAAAGGTCAGATTAGACACGCCCTGTGGCAGACGAATCCGCCCGATAAGCTGGCCCTCTGGGTTGAAAACAAACACACCAGCTTTTCCGGGTGAACCACTGACCCCGCACCAGATATTGCCGTAAAGATCAGCCCGGATACCATCGGGCATCATCTGCTCACCCTCAAAACGCATGTTGGTAAACAGGCGCGGATTGGACAGGGGCAGTTCTTCGGCATGCAGGTCGAATACATGCACCGACAGGTCACCATCCTGCCAGATATGCTTTTTGGCATCGCCCTTGCCCTGCCCTCTGGCTCGCAGCGCCTGCCGGGCAGCGGAGGCCACATAAAGGCGGGAAAAATCAGGCGAGAAACACAGGCCGTTCGGGTCGATAAGCTGCTGCTGGTTCAGCACCACATCGATCCGGCCAGAGACATCAACCCGGAAGGTATGATCCTGCGGGCTGGCTATCTGAACCTCCGCTCCACCTTGCGTTGGCACAGGCTGACCTGAACCCGGCTCACCCTCCCGCAGCGGCCCTGCCACCGGGTCGGTAAACCAGATGCTACCATCAGGATGTGCGATCACGTCATTGGGGCCGTTCAGCCGCTGCCCCTCAAACCGATCGGCCACAACATGCACCGAGCCATCATGCTCCCAACGGATCACGCGGCGCAGGACATGCTCGCAGGTAATCTGCCGCCCCTGATAATCAAACGTGCTGCCGCTGGCATGGTAGGATTCGGGCCGGAAAAGCGTGACCTCGCCCGTTTCCCATACATAACGGTACTGATGGCTGGTGGCTGTATCGCTAAACAGCAGGTAGCGACCCTGTGCCGACCAAGCAGGGCCTTCAAGCCACTGCCCGTGACCCCAGACCCGCTCCACCACAGCATTACCCGCTAGTAACCCCCGGAAAGCATGATCAAGCACGATGACTTCCGCATCGGGGGCTAGGCTGTGAGTTGCCCCCGACACGCGGGCATGGGGTGCCGGGTCAGGCTGCCGGGTTTCCGGCGCATCGGCTGCGGCACGCGCACCGGGTAGCCGCGCTACCGCGCAGGATAGGCCTGCCACCCCCGCAAGCATGGCACGCCGACCAAGAGCTCTGTCAAACGATGCAGCCATTCCCGTTATCCTGCCCTAACCTGATTGACCACGGCGCGGCGCGCCATCAGGGCTGTAAAACGTGTTCAGGAGGGTGCCAGAACCTCATCCGGCTCCACACCCCAGATCGCCTGCCGGGGCAACCAGCCATTATACTGGTGCACGGAAACCCGGCACCAGCCCGAACCCTGCGGACATTCCTTGATGGAACCAACCGTGCCGGGCTGAAGCACCGCCACAATCGCCCCGGCCTGATCCGCCGTGGCACGCAGCATAACCCCGCCAGCGACATGCGCGGCCTCTTCCGGGGTCGCGGCGCGGGCCACCTCTCGGCTGTCCATATGACCGGCCGATGCCGGGTTATCGCCATTCTGGTCACCCTTGACAGGAATGGGGGCCTGATCACCCGGCTGTTCGCCCGGTATCAGAAAATCCCGCCCACCGGACAGGGTGGCCTGCTGCATCCAGCCTTTCTGCCCGGTCTGGTCTTCCACCAGCCGCCAGACATCGAACTCCCGCTCGACTTTTACGGGCATGCCGCGGCGGTGATAAACCCACAGAATAGGAAAGCGCCGGCCCGGCCCGGCACGCATGTTCACCTCATCCGCCCGCAGGGCAGCGTAGCGCGGCAGCGGCAGGCCCGTAACAGTGCCTTTGCTCAAATCAGGGGCCGCAGGCGGCTGTGCTGCCGCCGGATCAGGCGTGGGGGGGGCTGCAGCAGCGCTGGTCGCGGCCAGTGCCCCTGCGGCTCCAGCGGCCCCGGCGGCTGCGGCCACTGCCGCATGGTGATGCGGCTTTTCAGCATGGGCGGCAGCCGTTGCCGCGTGACCATGGTGGGCATGAGCGGCTTCTTTCGCTCCTGCCTTGGCATGGTGTTTTTTATCCGCCTTCGCGGTTGTGCCGGTTTTGTGGGCGGTCTTTTTCGCACCGCCATGATGGGCCGTTTTGGTGACCTCGGCACTGGTACCATCCGCGTGATGATGGTGGTGGTGCTTGGCGGTCTTGCCTGTATCGGCGGAGGCCGTAGCGGCCTGTGCCCCACCGGGCAGAACGGCCAGCCCCGTCACACAGGCCAACAAAGCGCAACGCAGCCGCCCGCCACGGGGCAGGCCAGCACAAAACGGAAAGGAACGGATAACTGTCATGCCTGCATCCCTGCCAACAGAGCCGCGCCGGAGCAAGAGGGCTTTCTCCGCTCACGATCAAAAACCTGCACACCGCACCCTGCCCGGACACACAGGGCCTAGCCTAACAGCCTAGAATACAAGCTGCCGCGCGGTGGCCGCGCAGTCGAGGAATGTGGGCAGGCCAACAACCCGCACCCCTTCGACCAGATCCTGCGGGGCAAGATTCATGGCTTTCAGCCCGGAGTCGCATACCATCATCTCGGCCCCCATTTCCTGCACGGCATCACGGAGCACCTCTACCCCGGCCACGCCCGCATTCAGCCGCCCAGCCTCGCCCGGCACATGCTCAGGCACACCGCTCCATGACCGGCAGAAAGCCGCAACGCCGCTCCCCATACCAAACAGGATAACCGGCCGCCCCAACGCCAGAGCTGTCGCGGCCATCATGAAGGCCGCATGCAGGCGCTCGTAACGGGCTTCCACCAGCAGCAGAGCCAGAGCTTCAGAGGGCGCTGTCTGTGTTTCAGGCGGGATGGAAGGCTGCGTGCTCATGCTCTTACCCCTGCCGGGCCACACACCGGGCAGGCCGGGTCAGCCGCCAGTGTCAGTTCGGAAAAACGCATGGACAGGGCATCCCACATCAACAACCGCCCGTCCATGGATGTTCCAATGCCGGTAATGGCCTTGAGCGCCTCGGTTGCCTGCAAGGTGCCCATCACACCCGTTACGGCTCCCAGCACCCCGGCATCACCACAGGTGGGGCTGGCAATATCGTTGCCCTCATGAGGGGGGTAAAGACAGGCGTAGCACGGGCCACCAAGCTGGGGCCGGAACGTGGAAAGCTGTCCACCGAACCGCTGTGCCGCAGCCGAGACCAGCGTTTTACCCTGTCGCACGCAGGCAGCATTAACCAGATAGCGCGTATCGAAATTATCGCAGCCATCGCACACCAGATCATAACGCGAGACCAGTTCTTCCACCGTGGTGGCATTCAGCCGCGTATCCCATGTTTCGACCACGATTTCAGGATTGAGCGCGCTCAGCCGTTCGCGGGCGGAAGCGACTTTCTTGTGCCCTACCGTTCCAGCCGTGTGCAGAACCTGACGCTGGAGGTTGGAGAGTTCCACCACATCATCATCCACCAGCCCCAGCCGCCCGACACCCGCCGCCGCCAGATACAG